>JAWVYT010000062.1:0-8635 GCA_033722595.1 Longimicrobiales bacterium | reverse complement strand
GCCCGGGAACTGGAACACCGGCCACAGCTTCGACACGACCTACGTCCCCTGGACCCCGGGCAGCGGCCCCGCCCACGGCACCATCGGGCCGCTCCTGACGCACGACGAGCGCATGGCGATCATCGAGCACCTCAAGGTCCGAGACGACGAAGCGGAGGCCCGGCCTTCGGGCCCGATCCCGGTGCCCTCGTGCCCGGTGGTGGCGGCGGACGGCTGACGGCGGGGCCCGGCCAGTCAGCCGCCGCCTTCCGGCGCCCCTTCGAGGCACGCCCGGCAGCCGTCCTCGGTCATCCGCTGCCGGCACGCGTCCATGAGGCGGTCCATGGGGGCCCGGTCGATGAGGCCGCGGAGCTCGGTGCACATGGCGGTCTCGGCGGGGTTCTCGATCGTGGGAGTCTGGGAGACCAGCACGCCGTCCTCCACGGCGTTGAACCACGCTCCGCCGTCGGAGCCCACCCGGAGCTCCACGTGGTCGCCTCCGCTCCAGATCCGGAGGGCCGTGGCGCCGCTCTCGTTGGCCACGAAGTAGGCGGTCTGGCCGTGGCCGCCGCCGGCCCCGGCGTCCAGCGTCAGTAGGATGTTGTTCGACCCGTCCATGGTGACGTAGCCGCCCCGCTCGTCGCCGGCGGTGTCGTAGAGCATGAGCCCAGCGGCCGCGCTGCCGCGGTCCACGGTGCGCCCGTCGTACTCGGCGTCCGGGAGATCGCCGCCGAGGCGCGCCCGGACCACGCCGTTCGGGTCCTCGATGACGACCTCCGTGGCCCGGATCACGCCGGGCTCCTGGTCCGCGGTGAACCCTGCCGCCGCCACGGCGGCCACGAGGATGCCGCCGGCCCAGACGCCCCGGACCAGTCGGCGGTGTCGGCGTTCCAGGTCGTCGAGTCGCGGCTGTAGATCGGGGGACATGGCGGCTCCGGGCTCTGTGGTGGCTTCGGGGTGACCGGTGCCCCGGTACCCCGGCTCCAGGACCGTGTTTCGAGTCCGTGGTCGTCGGTGCGAACGGCGGATTGTGGGAACACCCGCGTCCGCGTTGCCCGCGCGACCGCGGCTCCCTATCGTGCCTGAACGCCAAACCCGCGGCCCGGCCGCAGTGTCGTCGTGCAGGCGTCGCGCCGGGCCGCCCCGACATACAGGAGCGCCCGTGATGCACCACCTCCGCACCGCCGCCGGCTTCCTCGCCCTCTTCCTACTGCTTATCGGCCCACAGGCCGCGGTCGCGCAGGAGATGGAGCCGATCCCGTCGCCCGCAGCGCACTTCGGCTTCGAGATGGGCGCCGACGGCCGGCTCGCCGACTGGGCCGAGCTGGCGGAGTACTACCGGCTCGTCGCCGGGCGGAGCGACCGGGTCGTGGTCCGGGAGATGGGCCCCAGCACGCTGGGCAAACCGTTCTACGTGATCTTCATCTCGAGCCCGGAGAACCTGGCCCGGCTGGACGAGCTCCGAGAGCTGAACGCCATCCTCACCGATCCGCGGGGGCACTCCGACGCGGACGTGGAGCGGGCCATGAGCGAAGGCTGCGCCGTCGTCGCCCAGAGCTATGGGCTGCACGCCAGCGAGGTGGCGGGGGCGCAGACGCCGGCGGAGCTGGTGTATCTGATGGCCACCCGGGACGACGCGGAGATGACGCGGATCCTGGACAACACCATGGCCATCTTCTTCCCGTCGCTGAACCCCGACGGGAACACGATGTACGCCGACTGGGTGGACGAGACCCGGGGGACCGAGTACCAGGGGTCGCCGCTCCCGTGGCTGTACCACCCGTACATCGGCCACGACAACAACCGGGACGCGTTCATGCAGAACACGGCCGAGAGCGTGTGGGCCGGCCAGATCCTGTTCCGGGAGTGGACGCCCCAGGCGTTCATCGACCACCACCAGATGGGCTCCTATGGACCGCGGTTCTACGTGCCGCCCTACGCCGAGCCGATCCGACCCGACGGCGACCCGCTGGTCTGGCGGGAGATGGCGTGGTGGGGCGGCCACATGGCCTACGACCTGGAGTCCGCCGGTCGGGACGGCGTGGCCGGCGCCAGCATCTACAGCGGCTGGGGCCACTTCGGGTTCCACTGGATCACGCCGTTCCACAACATCGCCGGGATGCTCACCGAGAGCGCCAGCGCGAACCTGGCGTGGCCGCTCTACATCCACCCGGACCAGCTTGAGGGCCGGCCCGGCCGCGGCCTGCCGGAGTATGAGGCCCAGGTCACGTTCCCGAACCCGTGGCCCGGCGGCTGGTGGACCGTCCGCGACATCGTGGACCAGCAGATCCTGGCGTCCATATCGGCGCTCGACATCGCCGCCAAGAACCGCCGCAAGGTGCTGGTGAACCACTACCGGAAGGCCATGCGTCAGACCCGCCGCGGCGAGCAGGCCGAGCCCGTCCACAACGGACCGAACGGTCCGCTGGCCGCGTTCATCATCCCCGCCGAGCAGCACGATCCCCTGGCGGCCGTGGAGCTGATCGAGAAGTTGCTCATGCAGGGGATCGAGGTGCGGCGCGCCAGCGAGGAGTTCGTCCACGAGGGACGTGTCTACGGCGCCGGCTCCTGGATCGTGACCATGGCCCAGCCCAAGCGCGGGGTGGTCCGGTGGCTCCTGGGGCAGACGTTCTACCCGGACAACACGTACACCCGCTACCGGGACGGCGACCCGATCCGGCCCTACGACCTGGCCGCGCACGTCCTGGCGGAGTTCATGGGCGTAGAGGCCGTCCCCGTGGCGACCCACGTCGACGTGGCGAGCTCCGTGGTCGAGCCCGAGCTCCGCGTGGAGGTGCGGGAGCGGCTGCCGTACGTGACCTCGGGGATCGAGCCGGCGGGGAGCGTCAGCCGGGGCGAGCTCGGGTACCGGATCGATGGCCGGCAGAACGCGGCGTTCCGGGCGGTGAACATGCTCTGGGACGACGGGGTCGATGGGGTTCGGCGCGTTTCTTCTCCGTCCGCGGCGGAGTCCGGGTCCGACGGCATGAACCGCAGAAATCGCGGAATGCGCGGAATGAGCAGCGAAAGCGCGGAACGTGCCGGTGATTTCCTCGTTCCCGGCGATGCTGACGCTTCGCTGCTGCGTCGGGTGGCCGATGAGACCGGGGTTTCGTTCGAGCCGCTCGACGCCGACCCTGCCTCCACCGTTCCCGTGGAGCGGAAGCGGATCGGCATGTACCACCGGTACTACGGCGGCAACATGGACGAGGGATGGACCCGGCTGGTGCTGGAGCGGTTCGGGTTCCCGTACGACAGCCTCATGGACGACCGGATCCGGGACGGAAACCTGATCCGGGACTACGACGTCATCGTCCTCCCCGAGGACAACCCGCTGATCATGAAGGGCGCCGACCCGAGCCAGCTGGGCGGCTACTACGCCCGCTACTTCGAGGGCACGCCGCCCGAGTACCGGAGCGGGTTCGGCCAGGAGGGGGTGGACGCTCTGGAAGCGTTCGTCGAGGCCGGCGGCACGCTCATCACCTTCGGCGAGTCCGGCACCCTGGCCATTGACGCGTTCGACCTGCCCGTCCGCAACGTGGTCGACGGGCTGAGCTCCACCGAGTACTGGTCGCCCGGCTCGATGCTGAACGTGGACGTCGACACCGGCCATCCACTGGGCTGGGGCATGCCCTCACGCGCCTGGGCCCTCTTCTGGGGCGGCCAGGTCTACGAGGTGCTCCCCACGCGGAACAACGAGCGCGTCACCCGGGTCATCACGTTCCCCGAGGCCGGCGAGGGCTCCGACCAAGAGGACATCCTCCGGAGCGGCTGGCTGCTGGGCGAGGAAGTCCTCTCCGAGAAGGCCGCCATGGTCGCCGTGGAGCACGGGGAGGGGCAGGTCATCCTCATCGGGTTCCGGCCCCAGCATCGGGGGCAGACGTGGGGGACGTTCAAGGTGGTGTTCAACGGGCTGGTGGGAGAATGAGGATCCTCGTCATCGGCGCCAACGGGAAGGTCGGCCGGCAGCTCCTTCCACTGCTGGTGGACGCCGGCCACGAGGTGCGCGGGATGGTACGCGACCCGGCGCAGGGCGCCGGCGTGCGCGAGCGCGGCGCGGAGCCCGTCATCGCCGACCTGGAGGCGGAGTTCGGCCACGCCCTCCAGGGCTGCGACGCCGCGGTCTTCACGGCGGGCTCGGGCGGCGATACCGGCGCTGACAAGACCGTCGCGGTGGATGGGCTAGGGGCGATCCGGGCGGTCGATGCGGCGGCCGAGGCCGGCGCACGGCGGTTCGTGATGGTCAGCGCCCGGGGCGCCGACGACCCGGATCGCTCGGAAGCGATCCGCCACTACCTGGTCGCCAAGGCCATCGCCGACGGGTACCTGCAACGGGCGGGTCTCGAACACACCATCGTCCGTCCGGGCCGGCTGACCGATGATCCGCCCGTGGACCGTATCCGGGTGGGGACCGATCTCGGCGGCGGCCAGATCACGCGGGCGGATGTCGCCCGCACGGTGGCCGCGTCGCTCGACATGCCGGCCACCGTCGGGCAGACCTTCGAGGTCCTGAATGGCGGGGAGCCGATCCGGGAGGCGCTGACGGTGCTCTGACCCGATGCCTGCCGCGCCTCCCGTTGACCCGAGCGGGACGCGCGCACATATTGCAGTGTCACACACATGGAACACACACATGACTGAACGGATCCACATCCTGCTGGACGGGGCCGAGAAGGAACGATTCCGGCGCTGGGCGGAGCGGGAAGGGAAGAGCCTGAGTGAGTGGCTGCGGGAGGCGGCGCGGGAGAAGCTGGCGGCGGCGAGGCAGGGTCGGTCGCTGGACTCCCGCGAGGCGTTGGAGGACTTCTTTGAGGGGTGCGATGCCCGTGAGCGTGGCGAGGAGCCGGACTGGGAGTCGCATCGTCGCGTGATCGAGGATTCGATCCGGAGCGGGGCCGGGTCGACGTGATTTTCGTGGACACGAACGTGTTCATGTACGCGGTGGGGCGGGCGCACCCGCTGCGGGAGGAAGCCCGATCGTTCTTCCTCGAGGAGGTGGAGAGCGGTGAGGCGCTGGTGACGTCGTCGGAGGTGCTCCAGGAGCTGCTTCACGCGTACCTGCCCGTGGGCCGGCTGGAGACGCTGGACGCGGCGCTGGCGCTGGCCCGGGCGCGGACCGTGAAGGTCTGGGACGTGGGCGTCGACGACGTTCTCACGGCCCGGGATCTGGTGGCCTCGCACCCATCCCTGGGCGCCCGGGATCTGCTGCACCTGGCGTGCTGCATGCGTCGCGGGGTGAAGCGCGTACGGACCTTCGACCGTGCGTTGGCGGCGGCGTTCGACTGACGCGACCTCTGCCTCCTACCGACGTACCGGCCTCGCGTACCCTCCGGCTATCCGGTTGACAGGGTGCCCGCGGCCGCTGTGGCCCGGCGGCCTCAGACCGGCTCCGGCGCGCTGACCACGCGCACCTCCTGGACGCCCTTCTCCCGGACGGCGGACACCTCGAGCACCACGTCCTCGTGCTCGACGCGGTCGCCGATGGCGGGCGGGCGTCCGAGCAGGGTGAGGACGAGGCCGCTGAGGGTGTCGACCTCGTCGTGCTCCAGGACCAGGCCGAGCTCTTCGGCCAGCTCGTCGAGGCGGACGGTGCCGGCGGCGTGGACGCGGCCGGCCTCGTCGCGGCGGATGGCGGGCGTCTCGCCGGGATCGGCGATGTCGCCCACGACCTCCTCGAAGAGGTCCTCGAGGGTCAGGACCCCGGCGGTCCCGCCGTGCTCGTCGAGGACCACGGCCATCTGCGACCGGGTACGGCGCAGCACGGCGAGGACCCGGTCGAGCGGCTCCGTGGCGGGGACGAACGGGACCTCCCGGACCATCCCCCGGTCCAGGCGGCCGCCGTCGCGGAGGCCGGCCAGGAGGTCCTTGACGTGGACCACCCCGATGATCTCGTCGATCCCGCCGTCGTACACGGGGTAGCGGGTATGACGGTCGGCGGCCAGCGCCTCCACGACCGTCGTGCGGTCGGCCCCGAGCCCGAAGGCCGTGACCCGGATCCGGGGCACCATGACCTCCCCGGCCGTCAGCTCGGCGAACTCCAGCAGCTCCTGGACGATCCTCGCGGGCTCCCGGGCCAGCAGCCCGCCGGCCCGGCTTTCGGCCACGATGAAGCTGAGCTCGTCGGCGGTGCGGTAGTGCTCTTCGGAGACCGTGGAGCGCTCCACGCCCACCAGCTTGAGGATCCCGTTGCCCAGGCCGTTGAGCGCCACGACCAGCGGGTACAGCGCCGTCTCGATGATGCGCATCGGCACGGCGATGGCCATGGCCACCCGTCCGGGCGCCTGGAGCGCGAGCGACTTCGGCACCATCTCGCCCAGCACCACGTGCAGGTACGTCAGGAACGCGACGGCCAGGACGCTGGCCACGGCGTGGACGCCGATCCACTGGAGCGCACCGATGGGCTCGAGCTGGTGGGCCAGCCACTCGGCCAGCAGGTGCTCTCCGTACATCCCGAGCGCCAGGCTCGCCGACGTGATCCCGAGCTGCGCAGTGGCGATGTAGCGGTCCTGCTCCCGGGGGTCCCGGAGCACGTCCTGGACGAGCCGGGCCAGCCGGTGCCCGGCACGGGCCTTCCGCTGGATGGCGGCCCGGGGCGACCCGATGATGGCGAACTCGGCCGCCACGAACACCCCGTTCAGCACGATCAGAGTGGCGATGATGAGCGTAGGGATCACGGCGCGCCCCCCGTCTCCGGTCCGGCGCCGGGGCGGGCGGGCCCGGTTCCACCGGCTGGGTCGGGTCGGTCGGACGGCGTCGTACCCGGCGGGTCGTCCTCCTCTCCCGGCCGGGCCAGAACGGTCCGGACGGCGTGCCGGTCGAGGGCCTCGACCTCGACGCCCACGCCGTCGATCTCGAGCGTGTCCCCGGCCCGGGCCACCCGGCCGAGGCGCTCCATGACCAGCCCGCCCACGGTGTCGGACTCGCCCTCCCAGACAGTGCCGAGCCACGGCTTCACCTCGTGCAGCAGCATGTCGCCGGGGAGCCGGACGCGGCCGTCGGGCAGACGCTCGGGCCGTCCCGCGTCGTGCTTGAACTCGTCGGCGACGTTGCCCAGCAGCTCGCTCAGGATGTCCTCGGTGGTGATGATCCCGGACGTGCCGCCGAAGTCGTCGACCACCACCGCCAGTGTGCCCCGCTCCTCCCGCATGAGCGCCAGCACCCGGTCGGCGGAGACGGTCTCGTGGACGGCCAGGATCGGGCGGACCAGCGCGTCCAGCGAAGCGTCCGGGCCGGGGTCATCCGACAGCGCAGCCACGGTCACGTCCTTGGCGTGGACCACGCCGACGATCCCGTCCAGTGAGTCGCGGTAGACCGGGATCCGGGTGAACGGCGAGGTCGCCGCCACCTCGGCGGCCCGCGCCAGGCCGCCCGCCCGGTCGACCCCGACGACGCGCGTGCGGGGGACCATCAGCTCCCGCGCGGTCCGCTGCGTGAGGCCCAGCGCCTGGTTCAGCCGGCGCTGCTCCTCGGGGCGGAGGTGGCCGCCCTCTCGGCTCTCGGCCACCAGGTACTTGATCTCCTCGGCGGAGTGCAGGTGCCGGTGCGCCTTCGGCTCGACGCGCAGCGCCCGCAGCACGAGCCAGCCGCTGCCGTTCAGCAGCGCGATGAACCACGCCATGAGCCGCTCCGACCACCGCATCGGCAGCACGGTCGCCAGCGCGAGCCGCGTCGGGTACTGGAGCGCCAGCGACTTGGGCACCAGCTCGCCCAGGACCATCTGGAGCGTGGTGAGCCCGATCAGGACCACGGCCGCCGACGTCGATTGGGCCGCCAGCGTCTGCATGTCGCCCCAGCGCTCGAAGAGCGGCGTGAGCGCCTGCCCGAGCGTGGCCTGGCCGTAGGCGCCCAGCACCAGGCTCGACACGGTGATCCCGACCTGGCAGGCCGCGATGTAGCGGTCCAGCCGCTCCGCCGAGTCCAGCGTCGGGACCAGGCTCCGGGCGAACCGGTTGCCCTCCTCCGCCATCTGACGGACCCGGCTGCGCCGTACGCTCACGGCGGAGAACTCCGCCGCGACGTAGAGGCCGTTGAAGGCGATCAGGAGGGCGATAATGCCCCAGGTGAGTACGGTCACGGCTCAATGGTAGGCACAGGACCCGGGCGGTACAACCGCGGGGCCCCTCTAACGCGGCCGCGCTTCGGCCAGCAGCTCGAGGATCCGGGCGACGTGCTGCTGGAGGTCGCTCAGCTCCAGGACCGAGAAATGCATCCACCCGGCCCGGGTGTTGACGGCGTTCGCGAGCTCCAGCGTCACGGGCACCCGGCTGCGGGCGTCCGGGGGCGGGGGATCGGCCAGCCGATCGACGTAGGCCAGCGTCTGGTCGTGGGCCGGGCCGAAGTTCATGGCCGGCATGATCGCGGGGTAGACGTACCGGAAGATGATCTCCAGCGACTGCTCCTGGTGCTCCACGGCATCTTCCAGCTGCCCCGGCCAGGCGGACAGCGCACGGGCCAGCTCCTCGTCCCGGATGAGCGTGAGCCGCCCGCCCGTGCGCAGCCCGTCCAGCGTCGGCAGCGTCGGCGCGAACGTGCCCTGCGTCACCAGCCAGCGGAGGGTGGAGTCCCGGGCCATGACCGTGGGCCGACCGTCCTCGAGCGCGGCCTGCATCAGCGAGTCGATGCGGGACACGTTGCGGAGTGTTCGCTCGTCCATGGC
>JAWVYT010000061.1:0-8642 GCA_033722595.1 Longimicrobiales bacterium | reverse complement strand
GGGTGGGATTCGAACCCACACGGGCTTGCGCCCAGCGGATTTTGAGTCCGCCGCGTCTGCCATTTCGCCACCCCGGCGCGGCCCGGATCCCCGGGCACCGGCCGAAGATAACGGGGCGGACAGCGGCCATCCAGCCCGGGGTCGGACCGGCGGTCAGTCGAGGCCCTTCGGCGGCCCGAGCACTTCCTTCAGGAGGACGGCCTGCCGGAGCCCTTCACGGCTGCGGAGCGACCGGACGAGGGGGGAGACGTCCCGGGGCCGCTTCGGACGCGGCCGGTCCACGAGCGCGTGGAACGCCCGGTGGCGGGCTTCCGCCGACGGGACCTTGCGCTCGACCGGGGGCGGCGCCGGCGTCTCGAGACTGTAGGCCTCGGGTCCCTCGTACTCCAGCGAGACCGGCTCCCGCGAGACGGAGCTGTCATCCATCCAGGGCTCCGGCTCCCACAGCGTATCGTCGGACTCGGGCTCCGTGGTGGCCGTCTCCATCCTCCCGCCTGTCTCCTCCCACGGCGCGCCGCCCTCGGCCGTCGGAGTCGAAGGCTCCGCCTCCCGGCGCTCGCCGGTCATGATCTCCCAGAAGTCGTCGGGCACCATGTCGGCGGCGGAGCGGGGCTCCTCTTCGGAGCGGTCGGCGCCCGCCTCCCGCTCCCCTTCGTCCACGGGGCCGCCCCGCCCCTTCCGGCGCTGTTTCAGGACCCCCTCGAGGATCGGGAAGAGGATGAAGATGGCGATGAACAGGAGCTCGAAGAGGTCCACGGATCAGCTCCCGTCGCCTTCGTCCCTGGGCGCCTCCGACTCGGTCGCTATGGCGTTCCGCATCTGAGTGTCTGCGTTGACGTTACGGTACCTGACGTAATCCATTATACCAAGGTTCCCCGTCCGGAACGCCTCGGCCATCGCCTGCGGTACCTCGGCCTCCGCCTCGACGACCCGGGCGCGCATCTCCTGGACCTTCGCCTTCATCTCCTGCTCGGCGGCCACGGCCATGGCCCGCCGCTCCTCGGCCTTGGCCTGCGCGATCCGCTTGTCGGCCTCTGCCTGGTCGGTCTGGAGCTCGGCGCCGATGTTCTTTCCGACATCGACATCGGCGATATCGATGGAGAGGATCTCGTACGCAGTCCCGGAGTCGAGGCCCTTCCCGAGTACGGTCTTGGAGATCGCGTCGGGGTTCTCGAGCACGGCCTTGTGGGACGCGCTGGAGCCGATGGTCGAGACGATGCCTTCGCCCACTCGGGCCAGGATGGTGTCCTCCCCCGCGCCGCCGACGAGGCGGTTGATGTTGGCGCGCACGGTCACGCGGGCGATCGCGATGAGCTGGATCCCGTCCTTGGCCATGGCGGCGACCTTGGGCGTATTGATGACCTTGGGGTTCACCGAGACCTTGACCGCCTCGAGCACGTCGCGCCCGGCCAGGTCGATGGCGGCGGCCTGCTGGAACGGCAGCTCGATACTCGCCTTGTCCGCGCTGATCAGGGCCTTGACCACGCGGTCGACGTGACCGCCCGCCAGGTAGTGCGCCTCCAGCTCGCGCGTGGTGAGCTGGAGCCCCGCCTTGGTGGCGTTGACCAGCGGCCGGACCACGGCGGCGGGATCCACCTTCCGCAGGCGCATCCCCACCAGGTCGCCGATCCCGACGCGCACGCCGGCGGACACGGCCTCCACCCAGAGCCGGACCGGGATGGCCCACGCCAGGATCAGGATCAGCAGCGCCGCGCCAACGAGCAGCAGCGGCGTCATGAGGGTCACTCCGTCCATGTCACGACTCCAATCGGGTTGGTTGCTTCATCTAGCGTGCGCTGTGCCGGGTCCCCGACTCAGGCGTTCTCACTCGTCTTCGGCGGCTCCTGCCCGCCCTCTACCGCGTCCTCGACCTCGAGGGCCCGGACCACGTGGCGATAGCCCTCGGCCCGGATGATCTCGATCCCCGTCCCGGCGGTGAGCCAGCCTTCCTCGGCGACGATGTCGACCCGCTCGGTGCCGAACTTCCCGACACCGGCGGGGCGCAGGTCGGTGACGGCGATCCCCTTCTGGCCGACCAGGTCCTCGCGGACCGAGGCCGACAGGTAGCCTACGTCCCGCCCCGTGTCCTCGCCCAGGAGGATGCCGGAGCGCTGGAGCCGGGTGTTCGACGGCAGCGTCCGCAGGAGCGCCCACGCGCTCACGAGCACGATCAGGACGGAGGCGGAGAGGATCATGGCCGCCTGGCTGTAATCGGCGAGGGTCGAGAGGCTCCCGACCAGGCTCAGGTAGATGCCGCCGAGGATGCCGCCGATGCCGAGGATCCCGAAGATCCCGAACCCCGGCACGATGAAGGCCTCCACCCCCAGGAGCACGATCCCGGCGATGAGGAGGATGATCTCCTCCATCCCGGCGAGGCCTACGAGGTAGTGTCCGCCGAAGAACAACGCCAAGGCGATCCCACCGGCCGCGCCGGCCAGCCCGAACGTGGGCGTCTTGATCTCCACGAGCAGCCCGAGGAAGCCGAGCGAGAGGAGGAACGGCGCCACCACGGGGTGGGTCAGGAAGCGGACCACGCCTTCCGCCCAGTTGATCTCCGCCTCCACCACCCGGTCCGCGCTGATCCCGGCCAGCCGCAGGACCTCCTCGAAATCCGCGACGGACTCGGCGTACCCGATGGCCTCGGCCTCCTCGGTCGTGAGCGTCAGGAGCTTGCCCGCCTCCACCACGCCGTCCACGGCGATGGACTCATCGACCATCGCCTCGGCGACCGCAGGGTCCAGCCCCCGTCGCTCCGCCAGCGCGCGCATCTCGGCGCGCATGGCGCTCACGATCTTCTCCGGCGCCTTCTGCCCCTCCCCGGTCACCGGCGTGGCGGCCCCCATCAGGGCCCCATCCCGCATGTAGACGGCGTCGGCGGAGAGCGCGATCATGGCCCCTGCCGACAGCGCCCGCTGGTTCACGTACGCCAGGACCGGGATCTCCGCGGCCTCGACCGTGCTCACGATCCGCTGGGCGGCATCGACCCGGCCGCCGGGCGTCTCGAGCTCCAGGACCGCGGCCCGGGCGCCCGAAGCCTCCGCCTCCGCCAGAGCACGGGCCACGAAGGGCGCGATCCCGAGCTCGATCACACCATTGACGGGGACCACGTACACGACGTCATCGCCGGTCGGTGCGGTCGGCTCGCTCGCGCACGCCACCGCCGCGACCGCGACCATGGCCGCCAACACCCCGCGTCTCACCCCGCTCCGTCGACTCATGCCCCCTCCACCAGCTGGACGGCGTAGTAGGCCCGCTGGATCGCCAGCAGGTAGTCCTCCTCCTGTACGGCCTGCTCGGCCCAATCCTTCAGGCGCTGGGCCCGCTCGATGGTCCGGTCCGGCGCCTCGCCATCGGTCGCGGCCAGCGCGACCCGGGCCTCCCGCACCATGCGGACGGCCACGAACCGCGGTGTGGTCTCGACCAGGTCCGACAGCCCGAGGAGCAGGTAGTAGCCCCTCCGCCGCTCATGGTCGGCCACGGCGGCCCGGGCCAGGTACCGGCGGGCGGAGCTGGTGTGTTCTTCCACGGCGGGGAGCGACAGGTGCTGCGTCATGCTCTCCACCGTGCCGATCCAGTCCTCCATTCTCGCCCGGAGCTCGCCCCAGTCGTCTTCGGTCAGGGACTCGGCCAGGATGGGAAGCGCGTACCCGACGGCCAGCCGCCGTCGGGCCGACGCGCGCCCATCGTCCACGGTGCCGGCCGCCCACAGCTCCCGGGCCCGCAGCAGGACGGCCCGCTCCCGGTCGGTGCTCACGCTGGCGGTGGCGACGAGCTCGGGGAGCATGGGCAGCGCGTCGGCCGAGCGCATGACGGCCTCCGCCTCCGCGGACTCCAGGAACGCGTCCGGATCGGTGACGTCATCACCGCAGCCGTACGTTCCGGCGAAGGCGAAGGTCAGAAGGATGAGTAGAAGCGGCCGGGTTCGCACGGTCTGATCACGAGGTTGAAGCGTCTCCGAAAGCTATTTCCGGCAGGGATTTCCGGCAAGCGGTCCGGGGTTGACCGAGCGTTCCTCTGGCCCCTAGGTTGCGGTCTGTTCCAGCGGCGGACGCGCCCTCGACCCCGACGGCGCGTCGTGTTCTTTCCGCGACCGAACTCCCGACCCGAAAATGGAGGCAAGACAATGGCGGATGCCACTTCGGATCCCCACGAGGAGGCCAAGACGGCCGACGACCACCTGGTGCATTTCCGCGCCGAGAACGGCGTGGCGGTGTTCACGCTCGATGACCCACCGGCGAACACGTACACGTACGCCATGATGCGCCAGCTGGATGACGCGATCCTGCGGGCTCGGATGCGCGATGATGTACACGTGATCGTCCTCACGGGCCAGGGCGAGAAGTTCTTCTCCGCGGGCGCCAACATCCAGATGCTGGACGAAGTCACGTCGGGGTTCAAGTACTGCTTCTGCCTCCATGCCAACGAGACGCTCCAGCGGCTCGAGCAGACCCCGAAGCTGGTGATCGCGGCGCTGAACGGCCACACGGTGGGCGGCGGGCTGGAGATCGCCATGGCGGCCGATATCCGGGTCGCCCGCAAAGGGAACGGCACGATCGGGCTGCCGGAGATCAACCTGGGCGTGCTCCCGGGCACGGGCGGCACGCAGCGGCTGGCCCGGATCGTGGGGAAGTCGAAGGCCATCGAGCTGATGGTCACCGGCCAGACGTTCGACTTCGACACGGCGCGGGAGCTGGGCATCGTGAACGACGTCTGGGAGGCCGACAGCGCCGAGGCCTTCATGGACCGGGTGAAGGAGTACGCCGAGTCGTTCACGCCGCCGAACCGGGCCGGGAAGGCCGCCGGGATGATCAAGCGCTCGGTCCAGACCGGGTGGGAGCTGCCACTGGCCGAGGCGCTGGCCGTGGAGCGCGAGCTCCAGCAGCAGCTCTTCCAGAGCGAGGACGCCCGGGAAGGGATCCGCAGCTACCTGGAGAAGCGGGAAGCGGAGTTCAAGGGCAAGTAGCATCGGGGCTCGCGACCCGGGGTCGGGAGGAAGCTCCGACTCCGGTGCACCGGAAACGGAAGTCGACGTGGTGATCCATGGGATCTGAGAATCTGAAGGAGCTCCGGCAGGCGCCGGACCGGCTCTTCATCGGCGGCGAGTGGGTGGACGCCGCGGACAGCGGCACGCTGGACACGTTCAACCCCGCCACCGGGGAGGTGCTCACATCGGTGGCGGAGGCCCGGGAAGCGGACATCGACCGCGCCGCGAAGGCCGCCCGGGACGCGTTCGCCCCGGACTCGGAGTGGCGTCGCATGGACGCGATCGATCGGGGCGAGCTGGTCGCCGCCATGGGGCGAGCCGTGGAGGCGCGGGCGGAGGCGCTGGCCCGGATCGAGACGCTGGACAACGGCAAGCCGATCCGGGAGGCCGCGATCGACATGGCGCAGACGGCGGACACGTTCCGCTATTACGCCGGCTGGGCCTCGAAGCTGGAGGGGGAGACGATCCCGGTCCGCGGCCGGGTGCTGAACTACACGCTCCGGGAGCCGGTGGGCGTGGTGGGCGCCATCGTCCCGTGGAACTTCCCGCTCTCCATCGCGGCATGGAAGGTGGCGCCGGCGCTGGCGTGCGGGAACACGGTGGTGCTCAAGCCGGCCGAGCAGACGCCGCTTACGGCGCTGGAGCTGGCGGCGATCGGCGACGAGGTCGGCCTCCCGCCCGGTGTGCTGAACGTGGTGCCGGGCTACGGCGAGCCGGCGGGCGCGGCCCTCGTGGAGCATCCCGACGTCGACAAGGTGGCCTTCACCGGGTCCACGGAGGTCGGGAAGCGGATCATGCGGGAGGCCTCGTCGTCGCTGAAGAAGCTCTCGCTGGAGCTGGGCGGGAAGTCGCCGAACATCGTGTTCGAGGACGCCGACCTCGACGCGGCGGTCCGGGGCGCGTTCAACGGCATCTTCTACAACACGGGCCAGTGCTGCACGGCCGGCTCTCGGCTGCTGGTCCAGGAGTCGATCCACGACGAATTCATGGAGCGGCTGGTGGAGCGGGTCGGCCGGCTGGAGCCCGGCGAGTCGCTGGCGCCGAAACGGCGGTATGGCCCGGTGATCTCCGAGGAGCAGCTCGAGCGCGTGATGCGGTACGTCGAGGCCGGGAAGAAGGAGGGGGCGACGCTCCTGACCGGCGGCGGGCGGGCGGAGACGTCCCACGGCGGCTACTGGCTCGAGCCGACCATCTTCGACCGGGTCTCGCCGGACGCCACCATCGCCCGCGAGGAGATCTTCGGGCCCGTGCTGGCCACGCTGACCTTCGAGGACGAGGAGGACGCCGTCGAGCTGGCCAACCGCACCGTCTACGGGCTCGCGGCCGCGATCTGGACCCGCGACGTGAAGCGGGCCCACCGGGTCGCGGCCCGGATCGACGCGGGCACGATCTGGGTCAACACCTACCACCCGCTGGACGCGGCATCGCCGTTCGGGGGCTACAAGCAGTCCGGGTACGGACGCGAGCTCGGCAAGCACGCGCTGGAGCTGTACACGCAGGTCAAGAGCGTCTGGGTGGACCTGCACTGATGATCACGCGCCCGGCCATCCGAGGCCGTTCCAGCCGCCCCGCCGCGCCGGGCGGGAGGCTGCCATGAAACGCGCGGTGATCGTCGACGCGGTGCGGACCCCCGTCGGGCGACACGGCGGCGCGCTGGCCGCCGTCCGTCCCGATGACCTGGCGGCGATCCCGCTCCGGGCGGTCCTGGACCGGCCGGGCGTGGAGGCCGAGGCCGCGGAGGATGTCGTCCTCGGCTGCGCCAACCAGGCCGGCGAGGACAACCGCAACGTGGGCCGGATGGCCGCGCTCCTGGCCGGCTACCCGATCGAGGTCGCAGGACAGACGGTGAACCGGCTGTGCGGATCGGGGCTGCAGGCGGTCAACGCGGCGTGCCACGCGGTGATGCTCGAGGAGGGCACGATCCTCGTGGCCGGGGGCGTCGAGTCGATGAGCCGGGCGCCCTGGGTCCTCATGAAGCCCGCGGTCGGGTACCCCCGGGGCGCGCCCGAGCTGGAGGACACGGTCCTCGGCTGGCGCTTCGTGAACGAGCGGTTCCCCGACCACTGGACGGTCGGGCTCGGGGTGACGGCGGAGAACGTGGCCGAGGAGCTGGGGATCACCCGCGAGGCCCAGGACGCGTTCGCGCTGTCCAGCCAGCGGAAGGCCGCAGCGGCCATGGAGGCCGGCCGGTTCGATGACGAGATCGTGCCGGTCACCGTCCCGCGGCGGAAGGGCGACCCCGTGGCCGTGGACACCGACGAGCACCCGCGCCCCGAAACCACGGCCGAGCAGCTGGCGGCGCTGCGTCCCGTATTCCGGGAGGGCGGGACCGTGACGGCGGGGAACGCGTCCGGGCTCAACGATGGCGCCGCGGCCGTGCTCGTCATGGCGGAGGACGAGGCCCGGCGGCGGGGCCTCGAGCCCATGGCCCGCTACATCGCGAGCGCCGTGGCCGGCGTGGAGCCTCACAGCATGGGGCTCGGGCCGATCCCCGCCACGCGGAAGGTCCTGGACCGGGCGGGCCTGACCGTGGACGACCTCGACCTCGTCGAGCTAAACGAGGCGTTCGCCTCGCAGAGCATCGCCTGCATCGACGAGCTCGGCCTCGATCCGGAGCGCGTAAACGTGAACGGTGGGGCCATCGCGCTGGGGCACCCGCTCGGCTGCTCCGGGGCGAGGATCCTGACCACGCTGGTCCACGAGCTCCGGCGCCGCGGCGGCGGCATCGGCCTGGCCACCCTCTGCATCGGGGTCGGCCAGGGGATCGCGACGCTGGTGGAGGTAGAGGCCGGATGAGCGACGACAGCACCATCGTGGTGAAGCGGGACGGCAATCTGGGCTGGATCCGGATCAACCGTCCGGAGCGGCTCAACGCGCTGGTCGGCGACATGCGGGAGCGGATCCATGACGCGCTGGTCCAGCTCGACGACGAGCCGGAGATCCGGTGCGTGGCCATTACGGGCTCCGGTCGCGCCTTCAGCACCGGCGGCGATGTGCGCTACATGGCCGAGCTCGCCGAGGCGGGCGATGACGACGCCTTCCGGGAGCTGGTGGAGGCCGGCATCCGCGTGATCAAGCAGATCGATGGGATGCGGAAGCCCGTGATCGCCGCCGTGAACGGAGCAGCGGCCGGGGCTGGCGCCTCGCTGGCCCTGGCGTGCGATATCCGGATCGCCAGCCAGAACGCGAGCATCGGGCTCACCTTCACCCGGATCGGGCTCCACCCCGACTGGGGCGGCGCGTACTTCCTGCCCCGCCTGATCGGGTCGGCCGTCGCCGCCGAGCTCGTGTTCACCGGCGGGATGATCAACGCGCGCCGGGCCGAGCGGCTCGGGCTGGTCAACAAGGTGGTCCCGGCCGAAGAGCTCGAGGGCGCGGTCCGGGGCCTGGCCGGTCAGATCGCCGGTGGCGCCCCCGACGTCATTGCCGCCGCCAAGCGCACGCTCCGGCGGAGCCTGGCTGCCGACCTCGACGAGATCCTGGAGATGGAGAAGCAGGCCCAGATCGAGGCGTTCCGGTCCGACGACTTCGCCGAGGGTGTCCAGGCCTTCCTCGAGAAGCGGGCGCCCCGCTTCGAGGGCTAGCGGTGGACGTCCGGCGAGTCGCCGTCATCGGGGCCGGGACCATGGGCCACGGGATCGCCCAGGTCGCGGCCACG
>JAWVYT010000060.1:0-8722 GCA_033722595.1 Longimicrobiales bacterium | reverse complement strand
GCCGAGAGCGTGAGGTCCGACGTGATCCCGTACTCTACGTCCGCGCCGATATCCAGCTGGCCGTCCCGCCCGTCCGCGGTCTGGAACGGACTCCCCGTGGCCGGGACCTGGCTGCCCCGGGCGACGATGTACGGCAGCGCTTCCAGGCGACGGGGCGGCTCCAGCTCCCGGATCCCGCGGAGCTCGCCGGCGACGCTCACGAAGCCTGCCACATCCGGGAGCACCGGCGCCCACCACGACCATTCGTTCAGCCGTGCGATCTCGCGCCCGAAGTTGATGCCCCAGACCGCGTCACCGTCCTCCGCGGCGCTGAACCGGAGCTGGGAGAGCGGGATCCGGAGCTCCGCGACCCACCCGTCGTCCGTCACGGACGTGGCCGCGTCCCAGACGCCGTCCCAGGCGATGTCCTCGTTGAAGTCGTCGTAGTGGAGCACGTCCTTCTGCACGCCCCGGGGATTCACGCTGAACCGGAATGCGGTGCGACGATCGTGGTAGCTGTCGATCAGGACGTGGGCCCAGTCGCTGTAGATCCCGGATGCGTCCCGCCGGGCGAGCTGGGCGGCGATCTCCGATGGGCTCGGGTCGCGCATCCGCATGGCCACATAGATCGCTTCGTCATCATACAGGACGCGGACCTCGCTGGGGTACGTCGCCGGGGCCCCGGGGTCCGGCCGCATCTGCGTGAAGTCCGTGGCCACCGATGCGTTCGACCAGACGGCGTCGTCCAGCCGCCCGTCGATCGTCGGCGCCGAGGGCGTACGCTCCGCCGTGAGCGTCGGGACGTCCCGGTCGGGGCCCGGACCGGGCTGACTTCGAGGGGCCGTTTCCGCCGAGGTGCCTCCGGTCAGGGCCAGCAGGGCGATGACGGCTGCAGTGAGTCCAACGGCTCGGCTTCGCATGAGTCCATCCTTCCGCGGGTACGACCACTCGTATCGTGCAGGGGCTCTGCATCTTTGGATAGCTCGATCGACGAAACCGTTGCATTCGACCGGAGCGTTGGCACGGCGTTGGCAGCCGTTGAGTATCCGTCGTAAGTTCGACGGAACCCTGGACAACGAACCCGCGAGGTCGGTGTGGCGGACAAGTACGATGTGGTAGTGATCGGTGGCGGTCCCGGCGGCTACGTGGCCGCGATCAAGGCGGCGCAGCTCGGGATGAAGGTCGCGTGCGTCGAGGCCCAGAAGCTGGGCGGCGTCTGCAACAACTGGGGGTGCATCCCGACCAAGGCGATGCTGGAGAGCGCCAAATACGCCCGGAAGTCCGGCGAGCTGGAGAAGTACGGCGTCGGGGTCGGCGACGTGAAGCTCGACCTGGGCCGCGCGGCCGAGCGGGCCGCGGAGGTCGCCGACCAGGGCCGGAAGGGCACCGAGTACCTCTTCAAGAAGAACGAGATCGACCACATCCGGGGCTGGGGCCGGATCGCCGGGAAGGGCAAGGTCGAGGTCGTGACCGGCCGGAACGCGGGGCACGGCGACGAGGAGCCCGAGGAGGGGGAGGAGAAGACGCTCGAGGCGAAGAACATCATCATCGCCACGGGGTCGCGGCCCAAGAGCCTGCCCATGCTGGAGATCGATGGCGACCGGGTCTGGTCCAGCGATCACGCCGTATACGCCGACTCCGCGCCGAAGTCCATCGCCATCATCGGCGCCGGGGCCATCGGGATGGAGTTCGCGGACGTGTTCTCCAGCTTCGGCAGCGAGGTCACCATCATCGAGGCGCTGGAGCGGGTGCTGCCGATGGAGGACGAGGAGTCGTCGAAGGCGGTGGCCCGGGCGTACAAGAAGCGGAAGATGAAGCTGATGGAGGGCGCCAAGCTCGAGGACGCCGAGGTGCTCAAGACGAAGGTGAAGCTGCACGTCGACACCGGGAAGGACGAGCCGGAGCTGGTGGACGTGGAGCGGGTGCTCGTGGCCGTGGGCCGCGCCGCCATCACCGACGACCTCGGCCTCGAGGACGCCGGCGTCGAGCTGGAGAACGGCTTCATCAAGATCGACGAGAAGATGCGTACGACCGCCGACGGGATCTACGCCATCGGCGACTGCGCCGGCCCGCCGCTACTGGCCCACAAGGCCAGCCACGAAGGGATCGCCGCCGTCGAGCACATCGCAGGCGACGAGCACGCGGGCGTCGACTACGACAACATCCCCGGCGTGACGTACTGCCACCCCGAGGTCGCCTCGTGCGGGATGACGGAGCAGGAGGCCCGCGACGCCGGCCACGACATCGAGGTCGGCAAGTTCCCGTTCAGCGCGAACGGTCGGGCCCGGACGGCCGGGGAGACCGACGGCCACGTGAAGATCATCCGGGACACGAAGTACGGCGAGGTGCTGGGCGCGCACATCGTGGGGCCGCACGCGAGCGAGCTCATCGGCGAGCTCATCGTGGGCCGCCACCTGGAGACCACGGCCGAGGAGATGGACCGGGCGATGCACCCGCACCCGACGCTGTCGGAGGCCATCGCCGAGGCGGCACTGGCGTCGCTCGGTCACGCCCTCCACATCTAGGAGGCGGCCGCCCCCTGGACCGGGGGACCCGCGGCCGTCGATCAGCTGCGGCTGCGGGGCCCGGGTCGACCGGGTGACATCACGTCACGCGGATCGTGCCGGGCTCCCCGTCCTCCACGCTTCCGATCACGGCCGAGGCACCGCCCAGCTCCGTGACGAGGGTCTCGGCCGCCGACTCCGGCAGGGCGATCAGGAGGCCGCCGGAGGTCTGGGCGTCGGCCAGCTGCGTGCGGGTCCCATCGTCGGTGGAGCCCCAGTCCACGCGGTCCGCGACGTCCTCCAGGTTCCGCTTCGTCCCCCCGGGCACGTGCCCCTCTTCGGCCAGCGCCCGGGCGCCGGGGAGGAGGGGGACAGCGTCAGCGTCGATCCGGGCCGAAACGCCACTGGCCTCCGCCAGCTCCCGGAGGTGCCCGACCAGCCCGTAGCCCGTGACGTCGGTGCACGCGTGGGCGCCGAGTCGGACCATCGCCTCGGCCGCCGATCGGTTCAGCGTGGCCATGCTGTTGACGGCCGTCTCCACCACGCCGGGGGACGCGCGGCCGGCCTTGATGGCCGTGGCGATGATCCCCGTTCCGAGGGGCTTGGTCAGGACCAGCGCGTCGCCGGGCTCCGCGGTGCTGTTCCGGACCAGCGCGTCCGGCGGGACCTCGCCCACGACGCACATTCCGAACTTCGGCTCCGGGTCATCGATGGAGTGCCCGCCCACGACCGCCGCCCCGGCCGCCCGCACAATCTCGCCGCCGCCGCGGACGATCTCCTCCAGTAGCCCGTCCCCCAGCAGATCGCGGGGGAACGCGACCAGGTTCAGCGCGAGCAGCGGCCGGGCGCCCATGGCGTAGATGTCCGACAGGGCGTTGGCCGCGGCGATCCGGCCGAAGTCGTACGGGTCGTCGACGATGGGCGTGAAGAAGTCCGCCGTCACGACGAGAGCGCGGTCGTCGTCGAGACGGTACACGGCGGCGTCGTCGGCGGTGGTGGCATCCACCATCACCGCCGGGTCATTCACCGGAAGGAGGTGACGCAGCACGTGCGTCAGCTCGGCCGAGCCGAGCTTGCACGCTCAACCGGCGCCGTGACTCAGTGCCGTGAGGCGAACGATCTCGTGATTGGGCATGGGGGGAATGGTAAGGCGGGCGTGGGGGGTGGGAAAGCGAGAGGCGAGATGCAAGATGCAAGAATGCAAGAACGCGAGATGCAAGATGCAAGAACGCAAGAGGGGGCGGGTGCGGCTTCCGGCGGAGATTGACCCGAGGAGCCATGGAGGTGCCCCGGACGGGCATGTAGCGTGGGGCAGGAGCGAAGGACGATTGATCGGCCTGTGCAGGGTATCCGCAGCAGGCACGGACCCGGACCACCCGCCCCGACGCCAGACCGATCCCTCAACCCTGAATCCTGCCCTCTTGCCTCTTGCCCTCTTGCCCTCTTGCCCTCTTGCCCTCTTGCATCTTGCATCTTGCTCCGTTGCCCTCGACACACGGCGCGTCTAGCTTCCCGCCCATGACCACGTCACCCGCAGCCCGCCTCGCCGATCTGGTGGCCCGCCCGGAGTCGGAGATCGACCTGGCGACGGGCGCGCTGCTCATCGCCGCGGAGGAGTATCCGCAGCTCCAGGTCGCGCCGTACATCCGGCGCCTGGACCTGCTGGCGGAGCGGGTGAAGGACAGGCTGGCGGGGGAGAGGGCGCCGCTCGTGGTCCTCGAGGAGCTGTGCGGTGTCCTCTTCGACGAAAAGGGGTTCCGGGGAAACGCGGACGCGTACCAGGATCCCCGGAACTCGTTCCTCAACGACGTCCTGGATCGCCGGCTCGGGATCCCGATCACGCTGGGGATCGTGACACTGGAGGTGGGGTGGCGGGTGGGACTGCCGCTCGAGGGGATCAACTTCCCCGGGCACTTCCTGGTCCGCTACGGTGGCGAGGTCGCGCGACTGCTGGTCGACCCGTTCGATGCCGGCCGGATCCGGTGGGAGGACGAGGCGCAGTCGCTTCTGGACAAGGTCTATGGCGGGATGGTCCGGATGCGGCCGGAGTTCCTGCGACCTGCCACCCGCTCGGATATCCTCGCGCGGGTGCTGACGAACCTGAAGGGCATCTACCTGAACGCCGGTGATGATGCCCGCTCGCTGGCGGCCATCGACCGGATCCTCCTGATCCGGCCCGCGTCGCCGATCGAGACCCGGGACCGGGGCCTGATCCTGGCCCGTTCCGGCCGGCGCAACGAGGCGGTGGTGGAGCTGGAGCGCTACCTGGACCGGGTGCCGGCCGCACCCGACGCCCAGCGGGTACGCTCCCTCATCGAAGACCTCTCGGCCGAATGAAGCCGCTGGTCCTGGAGCGGTCCCGGGCCCTCCTCCACGCCACGGGTCGAGACCCGGTGAAGATGGTCCACGGCCTGGTCACCAGCGACCTCGAGGCGCTCGACCCGGAGCAGGGCGCCTACGGCCTCTTCCTCACGGCGAAGGGTCGCGTCATCGCCGACGCCCGGATCCTCGAGGACGCTGACGGCGGGCTCTGGATCGACGTCGACCCGGGCGCCACGGAGCCGCTGCGTGCGCACCTGAAGAAGTTCGTCCCGCCGCTGTTCGCCACGTTCGAGGACGTGTCCGAAGACTGGGCCGTGGTGGGGGTGTACGGTGACGGCGCGACGGAGGTGGCAGCCGCCGTCATCGCCGAGCTCGGCGGGCCGGGGGCTCTGCCCGCCGACGCGCCGGAGGAGCGGGTCGTGCGGCTCGACGCCGGGTTCGCGCTCCGAACCCTCCTCACCGGCGACGACGGGTGGGACCTCTTCGTCCCGGCCGCTCGTCGCGACGCCGTCGTGGACCGGCTCCTGGAAGCCGGTGGACGGCCGGGTGATCCCGACGTGGTCGATGCGCTCCGCATCGCCGCCGGCCGACCCTCGTACGGGCGGGAGCTCACGGAGGACGTGATCCCGCTGGAGGCCGGACTGCTCGACCGGGCCATCGACCAGGAGAAGGGGTGCTACACGGGGCAGGAGGTCATCGTCCGGATCCTCCATCGGGGCCACGTGAACCGGCACCTCCGGCGTCTGGAGTTCGAGGGGCGCGCGCCGGCGCCCGGCACGGAGCTGTTCGAGCCGGGCGTCGAGAAGGCACGGGGGGTGGTGACGAGCGCGGCCGAGAACGAGGCCGGCGCCATCGGGCTGGGCTACGTCCGCCGGGAGGTGGAGCCGCCGGCGGAGCTGCACATCGGGTCGCCGGACGGGCCGGGGGTGGTCGTGACCGCGCTGGATGACTGAGCACGACGGCCGGGCGATGGAACGGAGTGGCGGGACATCGATCGGGTCCGATGAACGCGGCGGCCGGCGGGCCCGGTTCGGTCCCGGGGCCCTCGTGGCCGCCGCGTTCATCGGACCGGGCACGGTCACCACCGCCACCCTCGCCGGCGCGGGGTACGGCTATACGCTCCTCTGGGCGCTGACCTTCTCGCTCCTGGCCACGCTCGTGCTGCAGGAGATGGCCGCACGGCTGGGGCTCGTGACGGGCGAGGGGCTCGGCGAGGCGGTGCGGCGACGGTTCAGCCGGCCCGCGGCCCGGCTGCTGGCGGTTTCGCTGGTCATCGCGGCCATCGCTTTCGGCAACGCCGCGTACGAGACCGGGAACCTCCTGGGCGCGGCGCTCGGAGCGGAGGCGGTCTGGGGCGGCAGCGCCCGGACGTGGGCGATCGTCGCCGGTGTGGTCGCCTATTTACTGCTCCGGACCGGGAGCTACGCAGTCGTGGAGCGGGTACTGGTGACCCTGGTCGGGGTCATGGCGGTGGCGTTCCTGGCCACGGCCGTGGTCGTGAGGCCGCCGCTGGGCGAGCTCGTGCGGGGGATGCTCGTCCCCTCGGTCCCCGATTCGGCAGGGATCCTCTACGTGGCGGGGCTGGTCGGGACCACGGTGGTGCCGTACAACCTCTTCCTGCATGCCTCGGCCGTCCGGGAGCGCTGGGAGGGGCCCGAGGACCTGCGCGCCGCCCGGCTCGATCTGGGCCTCAGCATCGGCGTGGGCGCGCTGGTGAGCATGGCCATCGTGGCCACCTCGGCCGCCATGGCCGCGCGGGACGCCGGGATCACAAGCGCCGCCGACATGGCGGTCCAGCTGGAGCCGCTCCTCGGGTCGTGGGCCCGGTGGTTCTTCGCGGGCGGGCTCCTGGCCGCGGGGCTGACGTCCGCGGTCACCGCGCCCCTGGCCGCTGCATACGCTACCGCCGGCGCGCTCGGCTGGCCCCGGGACCTGAAGGATCCACGGCTCCGCTGGGTCTGGATGCTGGTCCTGGCCGCCGGGATCGTCTTCGCCGGGCTCGGCGTGCGCCCCGTGCCGGCCATACTCTTCGCCCAGGTGGCCAACGGAGTCCTGCTGCCGGCCATCGCCGTATTCCTCCTCCTGGCGGCCAACGACCGGCGCTGGATGGGCGACCGGGTGAACGGGCCGCTGGCGAACGCTGCGGGCGCGCTGGTCGTGCTGGTCGCGCTCGGCCTCGGGCTCCGGGCGCTCTGGAGCGCCATGGGCTGATCCGGAGAACGTGTACGAGCCGGGCGCGGAATCGCCCTTGCACACCCATGAGCGCGCTCGGGTCGTGTTCGTGGTGGACGGGGCACGACGCGCTGACCGGACTACAATCCCGAGGCGACCATGCAGCTCTACCTGATCCAGCACGGCAAGGCGAAGTCGAAGGACGAGGACCCGGATCGCCCGCTCACCGAGGAGGGTCGACGGGAGGTCGAGACGGTCATGCTCCTGATGATGCAGTACGGCGCGATCACCGCCCCCGAGGTGCTGCACAGCGGCAAGCGCAGGGCGGCGGAGACGGCCGAGATCGTCGGTCGGAAGCTCGACGCGAGCGTGGAGGAAGCCGACGGGCTCCAACCGATGGACGACCCCGGCGTCTGGGAGGAGCGCCTCATCGACCGGGAGCAGGACGTCGTGCTGGTCGGACACCTGCCCCACCTCCCGAAGCTGGCCTCCCTCCTCCTGTCAGGCGACGAGGAGGCCGAGCTGGTGGAGTTCACGAACGGGGGCGTGGTCTGTCTACGGCGCGACGACGAAGGGCGCTGGGCGCTCCGATGGTCGATCCCGCCGTCGCTGGTCGCCTGACCGCCGCGTGAGCGCGACGGCGCAGCCGGAGCTGAGAACGGAGCGACTCCTGCTCCGGGCGTTCCTGGTCACCGACGCCGAGGCGGTCAGCGTCCTGGCCGGGGACGAGGAGGTGGCCCGCAACACGCTCAATATCCCCCATCCCTACGACCGCCGCCACGCCGAGGAGTGGATCGCGTCGCACCCGGGCCAGTACCAGCGGCGGGAGGCGGTGACGTACGCCATCACGGACCCGTCCGATGGTGCGCTCATCGGCGCGGTCGGTCTGATCCTGGACCCCGCCAACGACTCGGCCGAGCTGGGCTACTGGATCGGCCGCGACCACTGGGGACACGGCTTCGCGACGGAGGCCGCCCGGGCAGTGCTGAAGTGGGCGTTCGACGCTTTGGAGCTGCACCGGATCCACGCGAGTCACTTTCCCCGCAACCCCGCGTCCGGTCGTGTCCTGGAGAAGCTGGGGATGCGCCACGAGGGTCGGCTCCGTCAGCACGTGAAGAAGTGGGGAGAGTACCTGGACCTCGAGCGCTTCGGGATCCTGCGGGACGAGCTGGAGGATGGGGCGCGGGAATGAGGGCCGGCGGGGGCGCGTGCGGTGGTGGCCCGGACCGGCGGGCCTTACGTTGGGCCGCATCGAACGGACCATGAGAGAGACTTTCTACCTTTTCGCCTACGGCACGCTCCGGACCGACCCGGGCGGGCTCCTGGAGGGTTGCGAGCGCGTGGCCACGGGCGTCGTCCGGGGCACGCTGTACGACCTCGGCGAGTACCCCGCGCTCATCCTGGGCGGGGACGACCCCGTGTCGGGCGTGATCTGGCGCTGCCCGTACCCCCTGCTCGAGGCGCTGGACCGGTACGAGGGAACGGAGGCCGGTCTGTTCCGTCGGGTCGGCATCCGGGTTGGCGACTACCCGTGCTGGGTCTATGTCGCCGGTCCGGAGCTGGGCCCCCGGCTGCTGCCCGAGACCAGGGTCGAGACGCGGGTCGGGGAAGAGTCTGCGTGAGCGGGGAGGTCGAGTCGTAGAGTCCGTCCCGCCCAAGGGGGCTCTCCCCTCGCTCCGTATTCCCCTGTCTCCTTACGGCTCCGTCGGATCCGCCGCTCCTTCCGGCAGCGGTCGCGAGGGGTC
>JAWVYT010000059.1:0-8937 GCA_033722595.1 Longimicrobiales bacterium | reverse complement strand
GGGACCGGAGAGCGGGTAGACCGCACACGTTCCATGACAAGTTCGGTGTCGCGGGCGATCGGCGCCACCTCCCTGCGTCGGCAAACGGGTCGGTTGATGGCGGCCGCGGATTCGGCGACCTTTTGCCCCATGAAGCGTTACGTCCCGTCGTTCCTGCTCCTCGCGGCCCTCGTGGCATCGCCCCTCGCGGGCCAGGCCTCCTCCCCCCTCGACCGGATCCTCGACCTGGACGTGGACCGGGTCGAGGTCGGCCGCGTCGATGTCGTCTACTCCGCCCATCAGGACGCCGACTCGGTGACGACCGCAGTCGCCGCACGGGCGGCGGCCGGGCCGTTCGCCGACGCCGCCGGCTACTTCGCCCAGGAGCTCGGCGGCGACCTCCAGGTGACGCTGGCGCTGCTGAGTCCGCGGGACTGGCACCGGGTCCGGGCGGGGATGCACGCCATCCCGTGGAGCTGGCAGCCGAGTCGGCTGGTGGTGCTCCCGGTCCGGTCCGACCTGGGGCTGCTGCAGCAGGGGGGGCAGGACAGCGCGCGCGCCGGTCGCGTCCTCGAGGTCGTGGGGCTGCACCAGCTCGGGCACGTCGTGGCGGCGGCGTACTACCACCCGTACGACTACCGGGCGCCGCACCCGCCGGTACGATGGTTCGACGAGCTGCTGGCCAGCTACCTGTCGCACGCGTACATGCGGGCGCGCCGTCCTGGGCTGGCCGAGTTCGTCGAGGAGCTCGCGCTGGACGTGGTCATGACGGCGGAGCCCCGGTTCAGCAGCCTGTCGCAGTACGACCGGTACTACGACGGGTACCTCAGCTCCCCGAGCGGCGCGACCAACCTCGGCTGGTACCAGAACGCGTTCAACCTGCAGGCCGTCCGGCTCTACGACCGGTACGGCCCGGAGCTCATGCACCGGCTCCGGGACGAGCTCCCGTGGGACCGGATCGAGGGGTGGACCACGGACGAGCTGCTGGACGCGCTGCAGGAGATCGCGCCGGGGTTCGCGAGCTGGGCGGAGGAGATGGCGGCCTACACGGGCGCGCCGCGCCGATGACGCCGCGACGGCGGCTCGCCCGCGCCCTACGGGGCCCCCGGGCCGCAGGCCGCCGGGCGGGACGACGGCTGGCCGTCCTCGGACTCGCGGCCGCCCTCGGGACGATCCCTGCCACCGGGGCGGCGGGACAGACGCAGCCGGAGTCCCCGGTACCCGTCATTCTGGATACCGACTTCGGCGGCGACGCGGACGATCTCGGCGCCCTGGTCATGCTCCTCCGGCTGATGGATCGCGGGGAAGCGGAGCTGCTGGCGGTGATGAGCTGGTCGACAGAGCGCTACACCGTCCCGGCGATCGACGCCGTGAACCGCTACTACGGCCACAGCGAGATTCCCATCGGGTCGCGGAAGGACGGGCTCTGGCACGAGCCGTGGACCTACGGCCGGGCGATCGTCGAGGCCTGGGGCAGCCGTCGCACGGCCGAAGACGTGCCGGCCACGACGCCGCTCTACCGGCGGATCCTGGCCGGTCGGCCGGACGGCAGCGTCACCGTGGTGACGATCGGTCCGCTGCTCAACCTGCTGCGACTGCTGGAGTCCGGGCCGGACAGCCTCTCCCGGCGCGAGGGTCGGGCGCTGGTCGCGGCGAAGGTGCGGGAGGTGGTGATCATGGGCGGCGAGTTCCCGGCGGGGTCCGGCGAGTGGAACTTCAGCGGCGGCATGCCCGGTGTGACGCGGGCGGTGCTCTCCGCGCTGGCCGAGGCGGGCGTCCCGACCACCTTCGTGGGGTACGAGATCGGGGTCCGCATCCGCACCGGCCGTGCGCTGAACGACGTTCCCCCCTCCCCGCTCTCCGTAGGCTACCGGCATTTCAGCGAGCACGCGCCCTGGATGCAGGCGCAGTTCAGCGGGGAGATCCTGGACAACGCGTCGTACGATCAGGCGGCCGTGCTGCACGCCGTCCGTGGCGGCGTGGGCAGGTGGTGGACCCGGGTCGACGGCGGGCACGTGGAGGTGACCGGGAGTGGCGACAACCGGTGGGTGCCGGGGCCGCCGATCCTCCCCCAGTCCTACCTGGAGCTGACCGCGGACCCGGAGGAGCTGGCCACGGTCATCGAGCGGCTGATGCTCGGCGGCTGATCCGCGCTCAGCGGTCTTCCCCGTGGCCTCGCGGGTCGCCGTAGAGGACGCCCCGGCCGTGGGTCCCGACGTACACCCGGCCGTACCGGTCGGGGTCACCGGTCACCTGCAGGATCAGCGCCCACTGGTGGGCGTCATCGTTGATCCGTACCCAGGCGCTCCCGCCGTCATCGGAGCGGAAGATGCCTCGCGCGCCCCGCACGACTCCGACCAGGAACAGCGCCGGCCGATCCGCGTCCGGGGCCGCGCGACCGAACCCGAACCCGTGGATCTCCTCCACGCCCTCGATACGGTGGAACGGCGTCTCAGGAGCGGGCGCGCGGTAGAGGCCATCGAACGCGGCGATCCACAGCTCCCCTGCCCTGCCCGGCGTGGCGTAGAGGCGGTCCTGTCCACCCCGGGCGTCGCCGCGTGACCGGTCCACGGGCGCCGGCGGCGGGCCGAACGGCAGCCGGAGGTGATGGGTCCGGAACGTCGCCCCGGCATCATCGCTCACGAAGAGCCGGGCCCCGAACAGGTCCATGGCGTAGAACCGCACGGGATCCACCGGGTCGGCGATGACGCGCGTGTCTTCCGGGAGCTCCGGTACCGGCGCCCAGCTCCGCCCCCGGTCCCGGGTCACGTACGGTCGGCTCCCGCGCGGCGTCCAGATCCAGGCGGCTCCGTCGGCGGACACCGCCACCGTCCCGGACTGCGCGCCGTCCGGCGGTGCGGTGGCCGCGGGCTCCCAGCTCGCACCGCCGTCCTCCGAGAACGCCAGCGCGGGACCCGTCCCGCCCCCGAACCGGCGGCCGACCCGGACCAGGAGCTCGGGCCGGCGCGCGGCCATGGCGATGTCGGTGGTGTTCCCGAACCGGGGGTCGGTGAACATGTCGTCGGGCCGCCGATCGAGCCGCGTATGGCGGAACCCGCCGTAGTCGCCGATCGCGGTCAGGAGCCGGACCGGCCCGGGCGGCGCCAGCAGGTCGAGTGCGACCGTCTCCTCGATCCCGGCCGTGTAGAGCGTCCACGTCGTCGCCTCGCTGCGGTCGGCGTCGGTCAGGTCGAAGGTCTCCCACCCGCCGTACCCGGTGGTGAACAGGGCGTGGTCCGGGTCGAAGGGGTCGATCTCCACGTCGAACAGCCAGTGGATCCCGGTGGCCGTCACGTACGGCGCCGCGGACGCGTCGAGCCGGGCGCGCGACCCCGAGCCGTGGAAGATCCCCCGCCAGCTGCGGCCGCCGTCCGTGCTCCGGTACAGCTCCTCCCCGCCGGGCCGGCCGAACGTGCTGGCCAGGAGGGCGCTCGGATCGCCCGCGTCGACGGCCACCGCGGCGTACCCGAAGCCGCCGGGCCGCTCCGGCGTGATGTCGAGCCACTCGCCGCTGTCGGTGTCCAGCCTCCACACACCCCCGTCGTCCATGGCGCTGGGCCCGGGATCGGAGCCGTAGGAGACGTAGAGGGTGCCGTCCCCGGCCAGGACTGCGTGGGTCGGGCGGTTCGCCGTCGGCTGGCCGGGGACGGGCGCCCAGCTGCGGCCGGCGTCGGTGCTCCGGAACAGGCTCGGCCGGCCCTTCAGCGACGCGGCCGCATAGATCGTCGCGCTCGCCCCGTCCACGGTCCCCGCCGACGGGTCGAACACGACGGCGACCACACCGCCCCGCCCGCCCCGCAGCCCGCGCAGCGTGGGCCCCTCCTCGACGGCCGGCTCCCGGACGTCCGGGAAGGAACGGACCCGGGCCCAGGTGGCGCCCCGGTCCCGGCTCCGCCAGAGGCCGTCGTGCCGCGTCCCCAGATAGATCACCCGACCGTCGGCGGGATCCACCGCCATGCGCTCGCCGTTGCCCCGGCCGTTCTCGTTCGCACCGAGCTTGAACGGCAGGTCCGTGCGCTGGAACGTCCGCCCCCGGTCCGAAGAGCGGAGGATGGCCCCGTCCGGGACGTCCGGCGCGGTGTAGGTACCCAGCGCCAGGTACAGCCGGTCCGGGTCGGACGGGTCCACGGCCACGCTCTCGACCCCCATGAGGTTCCGGTCCTCGTACGGGAGCCAGTCCAGGAGCGGCACCCACCGGTCGCGCCCCGTGTCCCACCTGTACGCGCCGCCGATGTCGGTGCGGGCGTACCGGAGCCCGGGCTCCGAGGGATGGAACACGAGCCCCGTCACGAACCCGCCCCCGACGATGGGCACACTGTCCCAGACGTACGGCTCCGCCGCCGGCTCCTGGCCGGTCACGGGCCCGGCCACGAGCGCGGCGATCAGAGCGGGAACGACAGGGACCGCGGTCGCTGCTCCGGCTGGCATTCGCATGCGGGCAGTGTAACGCGAGCGCCGCCAGGAAGTCACGCGGGCCACTTTCGACCGGGCGCCGCGGACCCTACCGTCCGGGTTCGGCGCGGGTGCGGCAGGAGCGCGGGTCGCACCCCGGATCACTCTCGGTGTGGAGGCGCGATCATGAGGGAGTCGGAATCCGGTACCCCGGTACGCTGGGGCATCCTCTCGACGGCGAAGATCGGGCGGGACCACGTGATCCCCGCGCTGCAGCGGTCGCAGCGGGGCGAGGTGGTGGCGCTCGCGTCCCGGGACGGGGATCGGGCCCGCCGGGTCGCCGACGCGCTGGGCATCCCAACGGCCTACAGCTCGTACGAAGCGCTCCTCGAGGACCCCCAGGTCGAGGCGATCTACAACCCGCTCCCGAACCACCTCCACGTGCCCTGGTCGGTCCGTGCGGCGGAGGCCGGCAAGCACGTCCTGTGCGAGAAGCCGATCGGGCTGGACGCCGACGAGGCCCGGCGGCTGGCGGAGGCCCGCGACCGGACGGGCGTCGTCGTGGCCGAGGCGTTCATGGTGCGGACCCACCCCCAGTGGCTCGAGGTGCGCGACCGGGTCTGGCGGGGCGAGCTGGGCGAGCTCCGCTCGGTCGCCTGCCAATTCAGCTACTACAAGGACGACCCGAACGACATCCGCAGCCGCCCGGAGTGGGGCGGCGGAGGGCTGATGGACATCGGCTGCTACGCCGTCCACATCGCCCGCTGGCTCTTCGACGCGGAGCCGGAGCGCGTGGTCGCGCTGGTCCGGCGGGACCCCGACACCGAGGTGGACACGCTGACCTCGGGGATCCTCGACTTCGGAGCCGGCCGCGCCACCTTCACGTGCGGCACGCTCATGGTCCCGTACCAGCGCGTCCAGGTCCTCGGCAGCCGCGGTCGGATCGAGGTCGAGATCCCGTTCAACGCCCCGGCCGACCGACCGTGCCGGATCCGGATCGACGACGGCAGCGACCTGGCCGGCGCCGGGGTCCGGACCGTCGAGCTCGACCCCATCGACCAGTACGCCGCTCAGGGCGATGCCGTCGGCCGGGCGATCCGCGACGGCGGGCCCGTGCCCGTCCCGGTCGACGACTCGGTCCGGAACATGGCCGTCCTCGACGCGCTCTTCCGCTCCGAGACGTCCGGCCGGTGGGAAGTGCCGGAGAGCTGACGGGCGTCGACGGACGAAGGCCCGGCCCGCCGTTCGGTCGACGGTCCGCTCCCTCTTTGCCGGACCGGCGCCCGGGGCCGTACCTTGCGGCCGGCGGTTCGGCGGGACGACGGCCGACCGCCACCGCTCGTGCACCACAACGACGGAGGCATGGATGGACCGCTCGACGCGATATCTCATGGTCCTGCTCCTGGCCGCGGCGCCCGCCGCGTGCGCCACCACGGCCGGCAGCGGCGACCAGAGCACGACTACGGATCGGGTCTACGTCGAGGTCGAGAACGACGCCAGGTTCGACCTCGAGGTCAGCGTGACGGCCCGCGGACAGGAGGTCCGGATCGGCCGCGTCCAGATCGGCGACGAACGGCGGTTCCGGGTGCCGGCCCCGCTCCTCAACGAGCCGCCCTACGCGTTCGCCGTCCGGCTCGTGTCCCGGGTCGGCAGCAGCAGCTACCTGACCCCGCAGCTCACCGTACCCGAGGGCCAGAATGTCTACATCGAGGCCAGCCCCACGCTCCAGAGCTCACGGTTCTTCATCCGCTGAGCCCGGCCGTTTTCGGCGGTCGATTGTTGCCCGAGTGAACGAACTCCATGCGGGACCCCGGGCGCGGGCGGACCACGGGTCCCGCCGCAGGGGCGCCGGTTCGTTCGTCGGGGTCACGGCCCTTGCCGTCGCGCTGCTCGCGGCCGTCGCCGTCACGGCTCCCGTCGTCGGGCAGGAGGCCTTCCGGCTGAACGAGCGGGAGTACTTCGTCCGGGGCGGGGTGAACGTGATGGCCTTCCAGGACATCTATCCGGAGGGTCATCAGGGCGGTGTGAGCGTGGTCCAGCACGACGTGCGGGTCGCGAGCAACGGCGACCTGCGTCTGGAGCCGACACCGGGCCAGTGGCAGCCGGTCCCGCGTCAGCTGGAGCGGGTGGTCGACCGCGAGGCCGGCGAGATCGTGACGCGCCTCGTGTATCCGGACACGGCCAAGCACCGGAAGGGGTTCAACCCCATCGTGTACCCTGACCTGGAGCTGGCGTACACCGTCCGGGTCCGTGCGGCGGGCGACGCGGTGCGGGTCACGGTGGACCTGGCGGAGCCGCTGCCGGCGGAGTGGGTGGGCCGGGTCGGATTCAACCTGGAGCTGTTCCCGACGGAGCTGTTCGGTCGGAGCTGGCAGCTGGGCGGCCGGGAAGGGATCTTCCCGCGGCAGCCGAACGGCCCCATGCGGCGGGATGCGCGGGGCGAGCTGCAGACGGTCCCTTTCGCCGCCGGTCCGCGCCTGACCGTGGCCGGGGAGGCCCCGGAGCAGCGGCTGGTGATCGAGAGCGAGACCGGCGACCTGCAGCTGCTGGACGGTCGGAACAGGCACAACAACGGGTGGTTCGTGGTCCGGTCACTGGTCCCGGCGGGCGCCACCGCCGGCGCCGTCGAGTGGCGGATCCGGCCGCACGCGGTGCCGGGATGGCTGCGGGAGCCCGTGGTCCAGCTGTCGCAGGTCGGGTACCACCCCCGTCAGCCGAAGGTGGCGGTCATCGAGACCGACGCCCGGGACATGGAGGTGGCCCCGGCGCGGCTGCTGCGGGTGGCCGCGGAGGGCGGGCTGGACGTCGTCGTGGAGCGGGCTCCGGAAGTCTGGGAGGGCGAGTTCCTCCGGTACCGCTACCTCCGGTTCGACTTCACGGAGGTGACGCAGCCCGGGATGTACGTGGTCGAGTACGGCGGGTACCGGACGGAGCCGTTCCGGATCGCTGCGGACGTCTACCGGCGGGACGTCTGGCAGCCCACCATCGACCACTATCTGCCGATCCAGATGTGCCACATGCGGGTGGAGGAGAAGTACCGGGTGTGGCACGGGGTCGACCATCTCGATGATGCCCGGATGGCGCCGCCGGACTCGAACCATTTCGACGGTTACGTCCAGGGCCCGTCGACACTCACGGCGTACGAGGCGTACGACCGGGTCCCGGGGCTGGACCGGGGCGGCTGGCACGACGCGGGCGATGACGACCTCCGGATCGAGTCGCAGGCCGACGAGGTCTGGGTGCTGGCCACGACGTACGAGGAGTTCGGCGTCGACTACGACAACACGCGGATCGACCAGTCCCGGCGGCTGGTCCGGATCCACGAGCCGGACGGGGTGCCGGACCTGCTGCAGCAGGTGGAGCACGGGGTGCTCTCGATCCTCGGCGGCTACCGTGCGCTGGGCCGGCTGTACCGCGGGATCATCGTGCCCACGCTCGAGCAGTACGTGCTGATCGGCGACCCGACGAACTACAGCGACAACCTGGTCTACGACCTGTCGCTCGCGCCCGACGAGCGGACCGCCACCTCTTCGGGCGTCCCCGACGACCGGCTCGTCTTCACGGAGGAGCACCCGGCCCACGAGTACCTGGGGATCCGGGCGCTGGCGGTGGCGGGTCGCGTGCTGCGCGACTACCGGCCGCAGCTGGCCCGGGAGGCGCTGGAGGCGGCGGAGTCGCTCTGGCGGGAGGAGCGGCCGCCGGGCGAGGGCTTCGACCAGCGGGTGTGGGCGGCGGTGGAGCTGCTCCTGACCACGGGCGATGCCGCGTACGCCGACGCGCTCGTGGCCATGCAGGACGGGATCGTGGAGCGGATCGGCGCCACCGGCTGGGCCGTGGGCCGCGTGCTGGACCGGGTCGACAGCCCGGCGTTCGCCGCCGCGATCCGGCGGGCCGTGGCCGGTCACGCCGCGGAGGTCCGCGAGGCGGAGCGTCGCAACCCGTACGGCGTGCCGTACGAGCCGTACATATGGGGCGCCGGCTGGGGCATCCAGGACTTCGGCGTCCGGCAGTACTTCCTGCATACCGGGTTCCCGGAGCGGGTCCCGGCGGACTACATGCTGAACGCGCTCGGCTTCGTGCTGGGCACGCACCCGGGCCGCAACACGGCGTCGTTCGTGTCGGGCGTCGGGGCCCGGTCGGTGACCACGGCCTACGGCTTCAACCGGGGCGACTGGCACTACCTGCCCGGCGGGTCGGTGTCGGGCACCGCGCTGATCCGGCCGGACCTGCCGGAGCTCAAGGAGTTCCCCTACCTGTGGCAGCAGGTGGAGTACGTCATGGGCGGCGGCGCGACCCACGCCATGTTCCTGACGCTGGCGGCCGACGCGCTGCTCCGGGACGCCGCCCGCTAGCGTCCCGGATCGTGCGTCGACCGCCCCCGCCCCGGACCGCGCTCGTGCTCGCGCTGGTGGCGAGTGCGTGCGGCGGCGACCCGTCGGGGGCCGGTCCCGATCGTGACCCGACCGACGCGCCGGCCATCGACGTGCTGGGGCCCGTGCTGGTGAACGGGCAAGGCGAGCGGATCCGGCTCCGGGGCGTGAACCGATCGGGCACGGAGTACATGTG
>JAWVYT010000058.1:0-8954 GCA_033722595.1 Longimicrobiales bacterium | reverse complement strand
CTCCGCAGCAGGAGGCTCCGCGATTCCGGAACATACCCCTTCATCGACGCCGTACCCGCTCCTCGGGCTCCTGGCCGCGATCCTGGCGCTCGGATTCGTCGTTCCGGCGCCCGCCGACGCGCAGTATTTCGGTCGCAACCAGGTGCGCTGGGAGGACTTCGACTTCCAGGTGCTGGAGACGGAGAACTTCGGCGTCTACCACTACGAGCAGGAGGCCGCGGCGGCCGTGACGGCGGCGCGGATGGCGGAGCGGTGGTACACGCGGATCTCGTCGCTGATGCAGCACCAGCTCACGGGGCGGCAGCCGTTCATCCTGTACGCGAACCATCCACATTTCGAGCAGACCACGGCGGTCTCCGGCCGGATCGGGCAGGGGACCGGCGGGCTGACGGAGGCGCTGAACCGGCGGGTGATCCTCCCGATGGCGGGACCGCTGGCGGACACGGACCACGTGATCGGGCACGAGCTGGTCCACGCGTTCCAGTACGATATCGGGGGCGTGAGCCCGGGGACGCCCCGGTTCGGCTCTCCCCGCATCGGCCGGCTCCCGCTCTGGCTGATCGAGGGGATGGCCGAGTACCTGTCCCGGGGTCCCGAGAGCGAGCAGACGGCCATGTGGATGCGGGACGCGCTGCTCACCGACGACTCGCTGCCCTCCATCCAGGATCTCCGGAACTCCCGACAGTACTTCCCGTACCGCTACGGCCACTCGCTGCTGGCGTACATCGGGGGCGAGTGGGGCGAGGACCAGGTGATGAAGATCTTCCGGGAGACGGTGAGCAGCGGCAGCCCCGGCCAGGCGATCCGGGCCACGGTCGGCGAGCCGGACTCGGTCGCGGCCCTGTGGCACCGGTCGCTCCGGGAGACGTACGCCCCGCTCCAGGACCGGACCGGCGCGCCGACCGACTTCGCGGAGCCGATCTCGGACCCCGAGGACGACAACGAGCTGAACGTCGGCCCGGCGCTGAGCCCCGACGGGTCGCGCGTGCTCTTCCTCGCGCAGCGGGACGTCTTCTCCATCGACCTGTACCTGGCGGACGCGCAGACGGGGGAGATCATCCGGCGGGTGACGCGATCGGCGCTGGATCCCCATTACCACAGCCTCCAGTTCATCAACTCTGCGGGCGCGTGGGCGCCGGACGGCAGCCGGTTCGCCTTCGCGGCCGTCCGCCGGGGGCAGCCGATCATCAGCATCATGGAGGCCCGGTCCGGTGAGCGGGTCGGGGACCTGCGGTTCCCGGAACTGGGCGCGGTATTCAACCCGACGTGGTCGCCGGACGGCGGGGAGATCGCCTTCGTCGCCAACGAGGGCGGCGTGCTGGACCTGTGGATCGTGGACGTGGAGACGGGCGAGAAGCGGCGGCTGACCAACGACGCGTACGCGGAGCTCCATCCGGACTGGTCGCCGGACGGCGGTCGCCTGGCCATCGCGACCGACCGGTTCACCACGGGGCTGGACGACCTGGCCATCGGGAACCTGCGGCTGGCCACGGTGGACGTGGAGACGGGACAGGTTCAGCCGGTGACGTCGTTCCGCGACGCGCGGAACATCAACCCGCGTTGGGGTCCGAACGGAGAGTCGCTGTTCTTCATCGCCTCGCCCGGCGGGATCCCGAACGTGTACCGGCTGGACGCGGGCAGCGATGTGCCGGTGCCGCTGACGAACCTGTACGTGGGCGCCAGCGGCATCACCGAGGTCAGCCCCGCGCTGGCGGCGGCCCGGGAGACGGGTCGCGTGGTGTTCACGGGGTACCGGAAGGGCAACTACGAGCTCTACCGGATCGATGACGCCGATCGGGCGGGCGCCGTCACCGTGGCGGATGCGCCCGTGCAGGGTCGCATCCTGCTGCCGCCGCCGGACCGGGCCGATCAGCGGCTGATCCAGATGCTGGCCCGCAGCGACGTCGGGCTGCCGGATACGACGGCGTTCCGGCTCCAGGACTACAACCCGGGCCTCTCGCTGGACTACATCGCCCAGCCGAGCCTGGGCTTCGCGGCGAGCTCGTACGGCTCGTTCATCGGGGGCGGCGCCGCGTTCCTCTTCAGCGACATGCTGGGCCACCACCAGCTCACGACGCAGCTCCAGCTCCAGATCCGGGACGGGCAGGTGCTGCGCGGGATCGGGCTGGTGGGCCAGTACGTGAACCGGGCGAACCGGGTGTCGTGGGGGCTGATCGCCGGACAGATGCCGCAGCTGAGCCGGAGCATCCGGGGCCGCGTCGGCGACGTGGACAACGATGGCGTCCAGGAGCTGGTCCGGGAGACGCTCCAGTTCTGGCAGATCAGCCGCCAGGCCAAGGCGCTGGCGTACTACCCGTTCAGCCCCACGCTGCGGCTCGAGATGCTGGGCGGCTACGAGCGGACGGACTTCATCCTGGAGACGGAGCGGGAGGTCTTCGCGCCCTCCGGCCAGCGCGAGCTGCAGGAGACGGTGGCGGCGCCGGAGTGCGGGGACAGCCTGTCGCTCCGTAACAGGCTGTGCGAGCCGGGGACGATGAACCAGGGCGTGGGGACGCTGGCGCTGGTGGGCGACAACTCCATCGTCGGACCCACGGGCCCCATCGCGGGGCAGCGGTTCCGGATCGAGGCGTCGCCCACGATCGGGACGCTGACGTACACGTCGGCGCTGGCCGACTACCGGCGCTACATCCAGCTGGCCGACCCGGTGACGCTGGCCGGGCGCGGGATGCACTTCGGTCGATACGGCGGGGACGCCCAGGACGACCGGCTCGCCCGGCTCTTCCTGGGTCACCCCACGCTGATCCGGGGCTACGACCGGGGGTCGTTCACCGCCCGAGCCTGCCCGCCGAACGAGCCGATCGAAAACTGCTCCGAGGTCCAGGTGCTGGAGCAGCTGTTCGGATCCCGCCTGGCGGCGGTGAACGCGGAGGCCCGCATTTCCCTCTTCGGCCCCCTGGGCATCGCCGGGGCCGGGTTCCTGCCCATGGACCTGGTCGGGTTCTACGACGCCGGTGTGGCGTGGACCACCGACCAGGAGCCGACGTTCCTCGACGGCTCGCGCGAGGTGCTGTCCAGCGCCGGCGTGGGGGTCCGGTTCAACGTGCTCGGCTTCTTCCTCGCGGAGGTCGACTGGGTGTACCCGTTCGACCGGCCCGACAAGGGCGGGTACGTGGCGTTCAACATCAACAGCGGCTTCTAGCGCTCCTGCTGCGATGGCGGGCCGTCGTGGCGCCGGAGCTGTCGCCGGGACGCCGGAGGATCGCTACCGGGCCGTCTCGATCTCGACCTCGATCTCCTGCCAGCGGCCGCGGCGGAAGACGAAGACGCTGAGGGTGGACCGGGTGATGTGGCCGAGCAGGATGGCGAGCCAGATCTCCCACGAGTCCAGCGTGCTGACCTGCTGGATCACGAAGCACATCCCCAGCGGGACCACGATCTGGGAGATGATCGAGATATAGAGCGGGCTCTTCGTGTCCCCGGTGCCCTGGAGCCCGCCGGTGTAGGTCAGCGCCACGGTGACGAAGAGCCCGCTGAACGTCAGGAACGTGAGCAGCTCCGTGCCCAGCTGGAGCACGGCCGGCTCCTCGAGGCCGAAGAGGCCGAGCAGCGTCCGGGGCATGAGGAGGAAGAGGGTGCCGATGACCACCGCGCCCCCGACGCCGATCCGGGACGCCATCTGGACCGCCTTCTTCGACCGCTCCGGGTTCCCCGCCCCGAGGTTCTGCCCGGCGACGGTCGCGGCGGCGCCCATGAGCCCGACCGACGTCCACGTGACGAAGGAGAAGAGCTGGGTGTACCCCACCGCGTAGGCCGCCTGGGCCGCCGCGCTCCGGGGGAGCGACCCCACGAACCGGAGGAGGAACACGCCCGCCACGTTCATGGCGATCCCCTGGATCCCGGTGGGGAGTCCGAAGCGGAAGAGCTGCTTGATGATGCTCCAGTCGGGCGTCCATGGACCGCCGCTGGGGAAGCTCACGACCCAGCCGCCGCCGATGAGCCGCCACAGCGCGTAGACCGCCACGACCCCGGACGCGATGACGGTGCCCATGGCCGCCCCGGCCGTCCCGAATGCCGGGACCGGGCCGAGTCCGGCGATCAGGACGACGTTCAGGACCACGTTCAGCACCGTGACCACGATCCCGATCCGGAGCGGCGTCTTCGCGTCCCCGGCGGACCGGAGCGCACCGCCGAGCATGAAGAAGACCAGCATGCCGGAGCTGAAGACGAACATGATCCGGAGGTACGGCAGCGCCTCGGTCTGGACCTCGGGTGCGGCGTTGATGAGGTCCAGGAGCCCCGGGGCCAGGAAATAGCCCGCGGGCGCCAGGATCCCGATGGCGAGCCCCACGGCCGTCAGGAACGCCTGATAGACGGTCCGGTCGACCTTCTCCTCCTCGTCGCGGCCGGCGAACCGGGCCACGAGCACGCTCATGCCCGTGAAGAGCGAGGAGATGAAGACCACGACGACGAGGAAGATCTGCCAGCTCACGCCGATGGCGGCGTTGCCTTCGTAGCCCACGTAGTGGCCCACCATGGCGTGGTCCACGATCCCCTGGATCCCGCCGATCACGTTCTGCAGCATGGTGGGCCAGGCGATCGCCCAGACCGCGGGCAGCAGCGGCCCCTCGACGATGGAGCGGTCGTAGCGCGACGGCCGGGTCTCGGGCTCCCCGGCGGCCAGCGGCTCCCCTGCCGCGGGCGCCGGGTCCGTCTCGCCGGACGGCGGCGACTGGGGCGCCGCCGGCTCGGGGTCCGCGGTGTCGGAGCGGGGGGAGTCGCTCATTCGGGCGTGGCAGGAGGTTCGGGAGTTCGCTGTACGCAGCGTCGAAGATGGGCTGTCCGTGTCGCCGTGACAATGACGCCCGGGTCCGGGCCCGTACTGCCGTCGCCGGCCCGGCACCATTAGGCTACGGGTTCCGGATAGACCACAGCACCCCGGTTCAACACCATGGAAATCGGAATCTACACCTTCGCCGAGACGCCGCTGGACCCGGAGACGGGCGAGCAGCGGGACGCGGGTCGGCGGGTCCGGCACCTCCTGGAGGAGATCGAGCTGGCGGACCAGGTCGGGCTCGACGTCTTCGGTGTGGGGGAGCACCACCGGCCGGACTACGCGGTCTCGTCGCCGGCGATCCCGCTGGCGGCGGCGGCCCGAACGACGGAGCGGATCCGGCTCACCAGCGCCGTCTCGGTCCTCAGCTCCGACGACCCCGTGCGGGTCTTCCAGGACTTCAGCCTCATCGACCTGATCTCCGGCGGTCGGGCGGAGATCATGGCGGGACGGGGCTCCTTCATCGAGTCCTTCCCGCTGTTCGGGTACGACCTCGACCACTACAACGAGCTGTTCGAGGAGAAGCTGGAGCTGCTCCTGGAGGTGCGGGAGCGCACCCGGATCACCTGGGAAGGGAAGCACCGGGCGTCGATCCCCGACCGGCCGGTGTACCCGCGGCCGGTCCAGGCGCCGATCCCGGTGTGGGTGGCCGTGGGTGGGAGCGGCCAGTCGGTGGACCGGGCGGCCCGGCTGGGGCTGCCCATGGCGCTGGCGATCATCGGCGGCGCGCCGGAGCGGTTCCGGCCGGCGGTGGAGTTCTTCCGTGAGCGGCTGGCGGCGTACGGCAACGACCCGGACACCCCCGTCAGCATCAACTCCCACGGGTTCCTCGCCGAGGACGGCCGGGAGGCGGCGGAGCTCGCCTTCGGCCCGTTCAAGGAGACCATGGACCGGATCGGTCGGGAGCGGGGATGGCCGCCCACGACCCGGCAGCGGTTCGACGCGGAGCGGACGCTCCGCGGGGCGCTGTTCGTGGGCAGCCCGCAGGAGGTGATCGACAAGATCATGTACCAGTACGAGCTCTTCCGCCACGACCGGTTCCTGATCCAGCTCACCGTCGGACCCATGCCCCACGACCGTGTCCTGAAAGCCATCGAGCTGCTGGGTACGGAGGTTGCGCCGGTCATCCGACGCGAGACGGGGGAGGGGAAGGACGCGGGCGGCGACGGGAAGGCGGCCGGCGCCGAAGCCGGGCGGGACGACGCGTCGCGCCCCTCGCCCGGGGACTGAGGCGACCCAGAGCGGAGGAGCCATCGTGGAGCGGGTGCTGATCGCGGGGTGCGGATACGTCGGGGGCCGGCTGGCCGAGCTGCTGCGGGACGACGGGGTCGGGGTCTGGGGCCTGAAGCGGCGCCCGGCCACGCTTCCCGCAGGCGTGGAGCCGGTGGCCGGTGATGTGACCGACCCGTCCACGCTCGGCGACCTGCCCGGAGACGTCGACGCGGTGGTCTACGCCGTCTCTCCGGCGGGGCGGACCGAGGACGCGTACCACGCGGCGTACGTCGATGGGCTGCGCAACGTGCTCGAGGCCGTGGCTGGCGCTCCCCGCGTGGTCCTCGTCTCGAGCACCGGCGTGTACGGTCAGACCGATGGCCGGTGGGTGGACGAGGAGACGGAGGAGGAGCCCGCCGAGGCCACCGCCGAGGCCGTACTCGACGGCGAGACGGTCGCCCGGGAGCGGGGCCGGCCGGGGGTCGTGCTCCGGCTCGGCGGGATCTACGGCCCCGGCCGGACCCGCACCGTGGACCGGGTACTCTCCGGCGATGCGCCGTGCATGGGGCCGGAGCTGTACGGCAACCGGATCCACCGGGACGACGCCGCGGGCGCCGCCCGACACCTGCTCGGGCTCGCGGAGCCCCAGGGGGTCTACCTGGGCGTGGACCGGGAGCCGGCGCCGCTGCGGGCGGTGTACGCCTGGATCGCCGAACGGGCCGGCGTGCCCGACCCGTGCGACGACGCGGACGGGAGTGCCGTCGTGACCGAAGGACGACGCGGGACCAACAAGCGCTGCTCCAGCGACCGGCTGGCGGCGTCGGGGTACGACTTCCGGTACCCCACCTTCCGGGACGGCTACGCCGAGCTGATGGACGCGGGCTGAGCTCCGGAGCCCCGCGTCAGAGCCACGCCTGGAAGAGCACCATCCCGATGGCGGCGACGCTGGCCAGGGTGGCCACCGCCGGCCGCCGTCCCTGGTGGAACGCCTCCGGCAGCAGCTCCACCAGGACCATGTAGACCATGGCGCCGGCGGCGAAGCCGAGGCCGTAGGGGAGCACCGCGCGGAACGTCTCCACGAACAGGAACGCGGGGACCGCCATCAGCGGCTGGGGCAGCGACGAGAAGATGCTCCAGCCCGCGCACCGGGCCGTGCTCACGCCCTGCGGACGCAGCACCGCCGAGATGGCCACACCCTCCGGTACGTTGTGGATCGCGATGGCGATGGTGATGACCGTGGCCAGCGTGAGCCCACCGCCGAAGGAGACGCCCACCGCCACACCCTCCGAGAAGGAGTGCACGGTCATGACGATCACCATCAGCAGCATCTGACGGCCGCTGTCGCCCCGCACCGCCTCGAAGACGACCTCCTCCTCGTCCCGGTCCAGGTAGCGCTGCGTCGCCAGGATGAAGAGCACGCCCACCAGCCCGCCCACCACCGTCGGTACCCGGCCGTGAACCGTGCCCTCGGCCACCAGCCCGAAGCTGGCGCCCAGCATCAGGCCCGCGGCGACGGCGTTGGAGTAGGCCACCACCCGGTCCGACACGCTCCGGACGAACAGGAAGGGCAGGGCGCCCAGCCCGGTCGCCACGGCCGTGGCCAGGGCGAAGAGGAAGACGAGCGTGACGTCGCTCACAGGCCCAGCCCGCTCAGAAGCACCACCATCCCCATGGCCACCACCGTGACCAGCGCGATGCTGGTGTGCCCGGCCTGGCGGTACGCCTCGGGCAGGAGCTCGACCAGGACCAGGTAGAGGAGCGCCCCGACGGTGAACCCGATCACCCACGGCAGCATGGCGGGGGCCGCGGTGATGACGGCGAACGTCACCACGGCCAGGAGCACCTGGTTGATGTTCGTGGCCACGGCCAGGCCCGCGGCCTGCCCGACGCCGGTGCCCTGGCCGAGGAGCACGCGGCCCAGGACCATCGCCTCCGGCACGTTGTGCACGGCGAGCGCCACGGCCATGGAGATACCCAGCGGGAGGGAGAGGCTCATGGCCGCGCCGATGGCGATGCCCTCGTGGGCGGCGTGGAGCGTGTCCGCCAGGAGCACCTTGTAGCCGTACACGGGGCCGGCCTCGTGCAGGCGGGTCAGGTCGAGCTCGCCGGTCCCGGTGGCCGCGTGGGTGCCGCGGACGAAGAGGATCCCGAGGACGGCGCCCACGCCGCCCTGTGCGAGCCGGTCGGCGAGCCCCGCGGTGAGGAGGGTATACGCTACGCCCATCATCAGCCCCGCGGCCAGCGCGTTGGCCCAGCCGATGGCGTGCGGCGACGGGGCCCCGCGCACGGCCTGGGGGAGGACGCCGATCACCGCTGTCATCGCGGCGAGCGACGAGTACATTAGCACGGTCAGCGTGGGATCGAGGTTCATCGGGAGTATCATGGGGCGGCGCTCGGCCCCGGGCCAGGGAGGTGGGGATGAGTGGACTCATGCCACGGGAGCACGGGGCGTACGCGCAGCTCGGGTTCCCGCTGGCCACCGGGCTGATCTACGCGCGGGGTGACCTCGCCGGGGCCGGGTTCGCGATCGCCGCGGCCGCGCTGTTCCTGGCGCACGAGCCCGTCGCGGTGCTGGCCGGTGTACGGGGGAAGCGGCTGCAGGAGCAGCTCCGGCAGCCGGCCCGGCGCCGGGTCGTGGCGCTGGCGGCCGCGGCCGGCCTGGGGCTGGCCATGGCCGTCGGACTCGCCCCGCAACGGGCGTGGATGGCTGCCCTGGTCCCCGGCGGCCTGGCGATCCTGCTGCTGCCGCTGCTCGGGACACGGAAGCTGAAGTCGCTGCCCGGCGAGACGCTGGTGGCGGCGGTGTTCTCCACCAGCCTGATGCCGGTGGCGCTGTGCGGACCCGTATCGTGGCGCAGCGCGGTCGTGGCCGCGGCCGTGTGGTTCGCCGCCGTGATCCCCGCGATCCTCTCGGTCCACGCCATCAAGGTGGCGTTCAAGGGCAGGGAGG
>JAWVYT010000057.1:0-8964 GCA_033722595.1 Longimicrobiales bacterium | reverse complement strand
GTTGTCGAAGGCCACCTTGTCGAGGGTATCCAGGTTCGTGTGCCAGGTGTAGGTCCCGTAGTCCCAGGACTCGGACCACAGCCCGAACGCAGGGGCACCGGCGCACGTGAACGACGAGTAGTCGCTCCCTCCGCTGCGCGGGGCCCCGGGGTAGGTGACCTCGATCTCCGATGTGAGCTCCTCGGGGATCCCGCTGAGCCACCCCACGAAGTGGGGGCCGGCGTCCATGAGCCCCTGCATGGAGACCCGGGAGATCTTGCCGGTCCCGTCGTCATGGTTGAACAGCGCCTGCAGCCCGTTCACCACCTCCGGATGGTCGGCGGCGTACGCCCGGGACCCGTTGAGCCCCTGCTCCTCGCCGCCCCAGTGTCCGGCGATGATCGTCCGCTTCGGGTTCGGATAGAACATCCGCAGCAGGCGCATGGCTTCGACCATGACGAGGGTCCCGGTCCCGTTGTCCGTGGCGCCGGACGCGCCGTCCCAGGAGTCCAGGTGGGCGGAGAGGACCACGTACTCGTCGGGCCGCTCCGTGCCCGGGATCACCGCGACCGTGTTGTACGCCGGCACCTCGCCCAGCATATCCGCCTCCGCGTCGACCCGGAGCAGGGGCCCCTGGTCCGCCTCGGCCAGCCGGTGCAGCAGGCCGAAGTCCTCGCAGCTCAGCGAGAACACGGGCACGGCCCCGAGCCGGTCGCCGAACACGCGACGCACGCCGTAGCCCTCGGACCAGCTCGAGGTCAGGATGCCCGCCACGCCGGCGTCGGCCAGGACCCGGGCCAACTCCGCCTCGTTCCGGGCCAGCGTCGCGACCCGCGCCGCGAAGTCCTGCCGGGACACGGCCCGGGCCGTGGCGATCCCGTCCGCCACCTCCGGACCCCCGAGCTCCTGCCACTGCTCCAGCGGCCGGCACGTCGGCTCGGCCGGCGAGACCAGGACGAACGCGCCGGCGGCCCGCTCCCGCCACGCGGCGCGATCGGTTCCGGGCCCGGGCAGGAGTACGACGTCGCCCGTCACCTCGCCGTCGGTCCCCGGGCTCCAGGCCACGAGGATGGCGTCCAGCGTCCGCACCCGCGGCGCCACCAGGTCCACGTGGGTGGCGCCCCGCTCCCAGCCCCGCCAGGTGCCGTACGGCTCGTTTTCCGCCTCGATCCCCCAGCCGCGGTAGAGCCGGACCAGCCAGTCGTGGGAGGCCTGCAGCCCCGGCGTCCCGGCCAGCCGGGGTCCGATGGAGTCCAGCAGCACCTGGCCGAGCGGGTAGACCTGCGACCGGTTCATCCCCTCGTCCCAGATGCCCCGCAGTACCCTGTCCCCCGTGGGGAAGGACTGGGCGGTCAGCGGCCCGGCGAGGGTCAGGGCCAGCAGCACGGCCAGCGGACGGATCGTATTCGACACGGAAACTCCTTCCGGATGCATCGTGACTCGTCAGATTCGATTTCGAGTTCGATTTCGAGTTCGAGGTTCGTGGCGGGAACCTCGCCGGATCCGCGGCCCTGGGCAATGTCGGATTTCGAGTTCGAGTTCGAGTTCGAGTTCGATTTCGAGTTCGAGGTCGAGCTCGAGTTCGAGGTCGGGGTGGTCCCTGTCGGAGTTCGGACCGGGGACGGTAGGTTGGTGCTCATGACGCTTTCGACGCTCATGGTCGTCTCGGCCGGGATCGCTTTCGGGGTGATGGTCGCGCTCTGGCTGGTGAGCCTGGTCGTCCGGGACTCGAGTATCGTCGACATCGCGTGGGGCCCGATCTTCGTGGCCATCGCGGCCGTGGGCGCGGTCTGGGGCGCGGGCTGGGCCGGGCGCCAGCTGCTGGTCCTCGCCATCGTCGCGCTCTGGGGGCTGCGCCTCGGCTGGCACATCTACCGCCGGAACCGGGGAAAGGGCGAGGACCCGCGGTACGCGGCGTGGCGTGAGCAGCACGGCGAGTCGTGGTGGTGGGTCAGCCTGTTCCGTGTCTTCCTGCTCCAAGCGGCCGTCCTGTGGGTCGTCTCCCTCCCGATCCAGCTGGCCATGGGGCTGCCCGGCGAGGATCGGTTCACCGCGTGGGACGCGCTGGGCGAGCTGGTGTGGGCCGCCGGGTTCCTCCTCGAGGCCATCGCCGACGCACAGCTCGCGGCGTTCAAGGCCGACCCCGGATCGTCCGGCGTCCTGGACGAAGGGCTCTGGCGCTGGTCACGCCACCCCAACTACTTCGGCGAAGCGGTGCTGTGGTGGGGAGTCTGGCTGCCCGCGCTGTCGGTCCCCTGGGGATGGGCGACGGTGGTGAGCCCCGTCCTCATGACGCTCCTCCTGCGCTACGTCTCCGGCGTCCCGCTGGCCGAGCAGATGATGGAGGGCCGCGACGGGTGGGAGGCGTACACCCGCCGCGTCCGCATCTTCGTCCCGGGGCCGAGGCGGGAGTCTAGAGACTAGAGGCTAGAGACTAGAGGCTAGAGTCTAGAGGCTAGAGGCTAGAGGTTAGAGGCTAGAGGGGCTGGGACCGGCGGGTGCGCCCTCGAGCCCCGACCTCGAGCCTCGGGCCTCGAAATCGAAATCGAAATCGAACCTCGAATACGTTGCCCCGCGCCCCGACCCGACCGCACATTGGTCGGACCCCACACTCCCCCGAACCTCCCCGCCAGCCATGGACTATGTGCGCGTCGCCATTGAATCCCTCACGGTGGCCTCCCTGGTCGTGGCTGCGATCCAGGTCTACCTGATCCTGAACAAGCTGTGGATCCGCAAGCACGAGCGGGCGGTGGCCGAGAGCATCTCGATCATGGGCGAGACCCTGGGGCTGGTTCCGTTGACCGTGCTCAGCCTGAACTACGCGGTGGACGGCTACTGGGAGGGGGTGACCGACTCGCTGATCTGGATCGTGGCAGGGGTCGTGACCATCGCCATCGGCACGGGCCGGTGGGTGGAGGGCAAGCGGCAGCGCGGGTTCTGGACGCTGGTGCGGGAGGCGCTGCGTCTCGAGCGCGACGAGGTCGGCGACCTGGCGCTCAGTCTGTTCCGACCCTCGGGGGCACGGCAGATCCTCGAGATCCTCGGACAGGTGGCGCTGCTCGACCGCACGCTGGACGACCGGGAGCGGGCCTTCGTGGAGTCGTTTGCCGAGTCGTGGGGCGTGGACTTCGACTGGTCGGAGGTCGAGGGCGGCGAGGGCGGGCACGTGGACCTGGCCCGGCTCCGTCGCTCGGTCGACCGGTACCTCGCGACCACCCCGCCCCAGGGGCAGGTCCTGCAGCTGGTGGACACCCTCGGCTCGCTGGTCCGCATCGACCAGGTCACCACCGCCGAGGAGGAGCTCATGCTGGAAGAGCTCCAGGGGATGCTCCGCGAGTACGCCGACGACAAGGGTACGCCGGCGGAGCACGTGGTCGCGGTGGTGCCCCAGGATCCGGAGCAGGACGCCGCGCTCTCGGGGCTGCTGCCGGACCTGGAGAAGCGGCGGCTCGAGGGCGGGATGGCCTATCCCGTCGGTCCCTACTTCTCCCACCGCTACGCCAACGTCGTGGCCGACCAGTACCGATCCATGAAGTTCTTCGCCACCGTGGTCCGTGACGCCGAGGTGGCGGCCGTGGACCCCTCCACCATCGAGGTCGATCCCCAATGAGACGACGCCGCGCTGCTCACCCTTACCGCCCTACCTCCCCCTGCCGGCCGGGCTCCCCGGCGCTCGCGGGCGGCCTGCTGGCGATGGTCCTCGCCCTGCCGGGCCCGGCCGTCGCCCAGTTCGGCGCGGTGGAGACGCTGGCCCGGAACGTGTCGGACCTGAGCTTCTATTACGGCCGGAGCGGGGCCACCGGCAGCGGCGCCCTGGACGGCGAGCTCGGCGGGCTGACCTCGTTCGGCGTGGAGCTGCTCTTCGAGGTCGCGACGATCCCTTCGGCGGCCGCCCGGGAGCGCCGCTCGGCGGCGTCGCCGGCGCCCCGGCGGGTGCTCCGCGAGGTCGAGGTCCGCCGGAGCTCCAACGGGACCGTGGACACCGTCTACCACTACGACGTGGTGCGTCCCTCGTCGAGCGGATACGGTCCGGACGACCTGCTGTGGACGCTCGAGCTCGGGATCGGCTACGGCCAGGTCCAGGGGCTCGAGCTGCGCGACCCCGCGCTGGATCTGAACGCCATGATCCGGACGCTGCCCTCGGTCTCCCTCTACATGAGCTACGAGCCGCTGGGGACCTATCTCGGGCTCCGGACCGGGTTCCTGCGGACCTTCGCGCTCCAGGTCATCGACAGCGGCGGGACGGTGTTCGCCGGCGATGCCGAGGCGTTCATGATGGGCGCCCTCGCCGGCTACGCCTTCGCGATCGGGCCCACATACCTGTTCGTGGAAGCCGGCTACACGGCGCGCACCTTCCCCAGCGTGGAGTGGCGGGCCCAGGAGCCGCTCCCTGCGGGGGTCCCCCGACAGCTCGATGTCAGCGGCTGGGGTCTGTCGGCCGGGATCCAGTTCCCGGTGCGTTAGCAGACGGGCAGCGCGACGGCCCCGCCGTGCGCGCCGGCCCCGGCCTCAGCCCTCGGGCGGCTCCCGCGGCGGGATCCCGATCATGAGATGGGCCGACGGGGTGCCGGCGAACATGAGCCACGGCCCGTCGCCCGGCTGCGTGGTGAGCCCCGTCGTCGCCATTGTGGCGCCCGGGATGTACAGCGCGTGGAGCCGTTGTCCGGTGGCCGGATCGAAAGTGGCGGGGTCGATGTCCTCGGTCGCGTAGCCCAGGTTGTAGACCATGCCCCGATCGGGCATCACGATCGTCCCGGCCTCGATCTCCGCCCAACGGACCTGGTTCCGCTCCTCGCCGCGGATATCCTGGCGCAGCAGTTCCCGGCCGCGGGCCATGAACGCTTCCAGGCCCCTGTGGTAGCACGCCGCGGCGAACCGCCCGTCCCCGGGGCGGTCGGCCAGGCAGATGAGTCCGTCCCCGTCCCGGAGCGTCACCACACGGCCATCGGCGGTCCATCCCCGGACCTCGGCGGCGTCCCGCAGCGCGGGCGGCGCCGCCAGCACCGCCGTGTCCACGAGCCACTGCGTGGTCGCCCCGTTCAGGACCACCGCGTCCGACCCTGCCTGCCCCGCAGCGACGGCCGGCCAGCCCAGCACCAGCGCCACTGCCCCGAGTACCACTCCGCGTCTTGTCATGGGCTCATGATGCGTCCGGCGCCGGCGCCGGCGCAACGGCCGCGACGATCTGGAGCGCCCCCCACGCCCCCCGGACTCCTCCTCGGATGGATCCTCGGGCCCGAGTCGTGCATTACAAGAAGGAAGAACGGAATCGAGAACGGAGAGACGGGAATGAGAACTACGGTACGCGTGTCGAGAGTCGCCCCTGCCCTGCTGGTCGCGGGCCTGATGACCCTGGTCGGCCGGCCGGCCACCGGGCAGGAAGGGATCGCCCTGGGCGAGACGCCCGACACACCGACGCTGGAAACGCTGGACGGCGAAGCGGTGGACCTGGCGGAGGTCGTGGGCACCCGGCCCGTGCTGGTCGAGTTCTGGGCGACGTGGTGCGCCGTCTGTCGGGCCCTCGAGCCGCGGGTCCGCGAGGCCCATGAGCGGTTCGGCGACCGGGTCGAGTTCCTCGTGGTGGCCGTGGGGGTGTCCCAGAACCCCGCCGGGATCCGGCGGCACCTGCAGCGCCATCCGATGCCGGGCCGGATCCTCTGGGACGGTCGGGGTCGAGCCGCGCGCGCGTTCGAAGCCCCCGGCACCGGCTACATCGTGATCCTGGACGAGACCGGCGAAGTGGTCTACACCGGGACCGGCACGGACCAGGACCTGGCCGGTGCGCTCGAGCGCACCCTCGAGGGGAGCTGACCCCGCTGCGCCCCCGCGTCGGACGCCGTCCGACCGCCCACGCGAGGTCCACCGCGCAGGCCGTCATCCGGCACCCGGACGAGGGTGACTCGCTAGTCCTCCCCTTCCTCCGGCGCGGGCGCCGTGAGGCTGTCGATGACCGCCTCCAGCTCCTCGTACGCGGTGGGGTCGACCTCCCGGAACGGCGCCATCACGTGGGCGATCCGGCCTTCGGGATCGATGACGAACAGGCTCCGGTTCGTGAGGTTCGGCCCGACCCGGTTGGCCACGGCGCCGTACTGCTCCGCTGCGGCCAGCTCCCGGTCGCTGGCCATCAGGAACTGGAAGTCATCGTCGTGGGCCCACGAGGCCAGCGTCTCGATGTCGTCGGTGCTGATCGCGATGAGCACCACGTCCTGCCCGCTGTTGAAGATCTGCGCGTACTGATCACGGTACGCGTGCATTTGCACCGTTCAGCCGCGTGTTCTGGCCCGGAAGAAGAAGGCCAGAACCACCGTCTCACCGATGTAATCGCTGAGTCGCACCGAGTCGGCCAGCACACCGTAGCGCGTGGCCCCCGGCAGGCTGAAGTCCGGCGCCTCGGCCCCCACCTCCACCGTCTCCTGGGCCGCGGCCGGCTCCGGCAGCGCGGAGCCCAGGGCGAGGGTCCCCAGCGCGACGAGGGCGGACAGAAGAAGTCGCGGCATGGTCGTCTCCGTTTCGAGGAATCCGGGGCTGAAGATACAGGCCCCGCGCTGCGGCCGCGAGGCCCAAGGCGGCCCCCAGCGGGTCCGAGTCGGACCCCAGCGCATCGGGCTGATCGCGAGAGACGGCCTGCGCGCGAGCGAGAGAGGGCCTGCGCGCGAGGGTGTCACGCACCGCTGCGGGTGCGCGTTCGGACAGTGAGCGTGCGGTGGTGGCCCCGGCACGGAATTCGACCTATTCTGACCCGCAGTGAGACTGCTCAATCTGGAGTGAACCCATGAGAGCGCGACGTCTCTGCTCCCTCCCCCTGCTCTTCGCCGGGCTGTGGACCGGCTGCGCCACGGTACCGGCTGCGGGGCCGGACCAGCCGCGGGACCCGTACGCCGAGGCCCGCCGGGAGATCGCGCTGCACCCGGACGTGCCGGACCAGTGGTTCATGCTGCCGGACGTGGAGCTGGTCGGGTATCAGTATACCCGCAGCGACAGCGTCCGGCGGGACACGGTCCAGGGCGCCGCCGAAGTGTCGATCTGGCTCCGCAGCCACGAGGTCCGCACCCGGTACGAGGATCAGCCGTTCCGCCTCCAGGTCCGTGAGGTCCTGGTCTGCGACAGCTCCGCGGTGGAGCGCGGCTGGGTCCACATCCCGCGCCGCATGCTCGGCGTCGACCGCCCGGGCGTGAGCCGCCGTACCTACCTGGCCCAATGGCGGCCCCGGGGCGAGGCGTGGAAGCTGTCGCGGCTCTTTATCTCGCCGCCGGCCGCGCTGCGCGCAAACGACCTGGCCACCAGCTGCACCGCGGCCCCCGTGCTGCCGCCCGGCGTCGGCTTCGGCGTCGCCCTGGGGGCCGGCAGCGCGGGGGATCTGGACGCGGTGCGGGGGGACATGGCCGCCGAAGGGTTCAGCGGGTTCACCCAGAGCGGGGCCGGTCGGCCGGAGGCGCGGATCTGGGCCGGCCTGGACCTTTCGGCCTGGTTCACCGGCCGTCTCAGCCTCGGCCTGATCGCGCCCAGCCGCGTCGAAGGCGTCCTCGAGAACGTCACCCAGCCGACCACGGAGGAGATCGCGGTCCAGAGCACCGTGCTCTCGCTGGTCGGCGAAGCGCGCTTGGGCCCCGTCCGGATCGGCGCCGGGCCCGCCATCGCCTTCTCGCGGATCAGCTGGTCCCGGGTGGAGGAGTTCAACCAAACCGAGATCTTCACGAACCGGGACGACTGGGTGAACCCGTTGGGCGCCGTGGCACGGGCCTCCGTACATGTCCCGATCTCGCCCACGTTCACGGCGCTGGCCGCCGCCGGCTACGACTGGTTCCCCGACCTGGACCCGCCCCACGCCGGGATCCCGGCGCCGATCACCGTCCGGACCACGAGCCTGGTGCTCGGACTGGAGCTGAGACCGTAGCGGACGGGGCTGCCGGGGTTGATAGGCGAGGAGCGACGCCTCCCCGGCCCGGCGAGCATCTCCTCCCGATTGCATGCGGCCCGGCCCGTCGTATACGTTCCGGTGCTGGAAGCCCATCACACAACGAGAAAGGCAGCGCAGGGATGAGAGCTCTGATCACGCTGGGGCTGCTCGCGGGACTGGGAGCGGCCGCGTGCGGGCCGCCCGCTGACCAGGAGGACGCCATCTTCCCTTACGACTACGAGAAGGTGGTCCTGGACAACGGGTTCACGGCCTACCTCATCGATGGCGGCGCCCCGGACCAGATCGCGTACGTGAGCATGGTCCGGACGGGCGCCCGGGACGAGGTGGAAGAAGGTCGTACCGGCTACGCCCACTTCTTCGAGCACATGATGTTCCGGGGCACGGAGAAGTACCCGAACTACGACGAGGTGACCGCGAGCATGGGCGCGGCGAGGAACGCGTTCACGTCCAGCGACATGACGGTGTACTACCTGGTGGTCGCCAGCGACTACCTGGAGCAGGTCATGGACCTGGAGAGCGACCGGTTCCGGAACCTGGCGTACGACGAGGCCGAGTTCCGGACGGAGGCGGGCGCGATCCTGGGCGAGTACAGCCAGGGCAAGCTGAGCCCGTTCCGGTACCTGGACGAGGCCGTTCGCGCCACGGCGTTCGACGTGCACACGTACGAGCACACGACCATCGGGTTCGAGGAGGACATCCGGGCCATGCCCGAGGGCTACGAGTACAGCCTGTCCTTCTACGACCGGTTCTATCGGCCGGAGAACGTAGTGCTGGTCCTGGCCGGCGACTTCGACACCGACCGGGCCCGCGAGCTGGTCGAGGAGTACTACGGCGACTGGGAGCCCGGCTACGTGGCCCCGGAGATCCAGCCGGAGCCGGAGCAGATGGCGGCCCGCGACAGCGTGGTCGAGTATCCCGCCCGGACACTGCCGATCCTGAGCATCAACTACAAGGCGCCGGCGTGGAGCGCGACCGACACCATGGCCGTGGCCCTCGAGGTGCTCGGCCGGGCGGCCTTCGGGTCGAACTCGGACCTGTACCGCGAGCTGGTGATCGATGAGCGGGCG
>JAWVYT010000056.1:0-9078 GCA_033722595.1 Longimicrobiales bacterium | reverse complement strand
GGGCGGCGAGCCGGTGGACCGTCCCCTGGTCTGGTCCCGCAGGAACGGCCCCTGGCGGCGTCACGAGACGCTGTGGGTGGGCGCCGCGCCGGGGAACGCCGGCGGCATGGGGAGCGGCGACATGGGCGCCCACGGCACGCGCATCCCCTTCGGCGGCGACATCGCAGGTGCGAACCTGGACGTCTTCCTCTCGGCCATGGGTCTCGACCGGAACCGGACCTACATCGTGGCGGCGTTGAACCGGCTGCCGGACCGGGGCGGCGGAGAGCCCCGGGTCGCGGAGCTCCGGGAGCCGGTGGGCGACATCCCGTCGAGCGTGCACCTGCTCCGCCAGACGCTGCTGGGCACGGCGCCCGAGCTGGTCGTAGCCCTGGGCAATATCGGGCTCCGGACCACCGTGGCCGCCGCGCGCCTCGAGGACAAGCCGCGTCTGACGCTACCGGGGCTCAAGCGGCTGGAGGCCGCCGGGCTGGAGCGGGGCGTCGTCGTCGCGTGGCCCGAGGCGTTCCCGCCGGACGAGGCCTTCCGGACCGCATGGTCCGCGGTGCGCCCGAATGCCCCGCTCCCCCGGCTGCTCTGGCTGCTGCATCCGAGCGCCCAGAACATGAGTCCCCACGCGGGCACGGACACCGTGTTCCATACTCGTATGCTGCAGACGCTGGAGGCCGTGAGGGCGGCGGGCGAGGCGCTCTTCGGCTCGGTCCCGGACCCGGGGGCCCGGCCCCGTCCTCCCGCGGCGGGAATCTACGCGCTCCCGGAGTGGCGCGAGGCCATCGGCCCGCGACACCGCGAGCTGGACGCGCTCTGGCGAGAGAAGGGCGTATAGTCGGTTCTGTCAAGCGGTTGCCCCCACGACGAGGGGCTTTTACCGTTCTCGACATGATCTATCCCAGCCGGCAGGTCACACTGCGCAGCCGGATCCCGACGGTCCGGGTCCACGTCGTCACCGACGACGGGGAGCTGAGCGTGCGTGCCCGGTGGAAGGATCGTCCCATCGACCTGCAACGGCGGATCTCGTACCTCATGCGCCAGGGGAAGGCCGTGTTCCTTGAGGACGAGTGGGGCCGGACCATCTGCCTGCGGCCCGAGTGCATCTGGGGCGCGACGGTGGACGGTCGGAGCGGCCCCGCCACCGGCGATGCCGAGGTCCGCGTCCGCGCCACCCGCGGCGTCGTCGCCCGACGCTAGCCCGATCGGACCGCGGCCGGTCCGTCCCCGACAGCGCTAGCGCCCGGTCTCGTCCCCCGCCCGCTCCACCTCGATGACCGGCAGCGTGTCCGGCAGCGTGAACGAGACCGGGATCCGCACGATGACCCGGACCGCCTGGTCCTGGCTCCTGGCGGGCCGGAACCGCATCCGGTCGGACACGGCGAGCGCGATGGAATCCAGGCGCGCGTTGCCCGATGACGACGAGATGACGCCCCGGACCACCTGACCTCGCTCATCGAGCCAGAGCCGCATCACCGCCTCGCCCCCGATGCCCCGATCGACCAGCTCCGGTGTGTACCGGGCCTGGATCCGTCGGGCAACCTCCTCCGTGTTCAGCAGCGCCGGCAGGGTGTACTCGACCTGGAACGGCTCGAAATCGTAGAGCGGGTCCGGGGTCGGCGCCGGCCGCGCCTCCAGCGTGATGTCCAGTCGGATCGGACGGTCGCCGGGGACGACGACCTCCACATCCAGCGGCTCGTGGGCCGTGTGCATCACCCGGAGCCGCCAGCGGCCCCGGTCGAGCCCCTCGAGCCGGTACTGCCCGTTCGCGTCGGTCCAATCCGCGGCCGAGTGGTCCAGGACCTGGATCTGCGCGTACGGGATCGGGTCGCCTCCCGCGCTCCGGACCTCACCCTCCACCGCAGGGGCCTGGAGCAGCCCCAGGACCGCGACCAGCGCGCCGAGAGCGCTCATGGCCAGATGTGCGCCCCCTCCACCCGGTCGGCGGGGACGTGGACACGGAGCTCTCCGTCGACCTTCTCGGCATAGAGCTCGCCATCCACGAGCAGGCGGGCGGTGTCCAGCGACGCGGACCACTCCACGGTCAGCTCGCCGCCGACGCCATCACGGACCCGGATGGAGCCCGGAGACGTCTCGAACACCGGATCGGAGTCGGCGCCCACAGCGGAAACGCTCACGCCGCTGCGGCCGGTCTCCAGCAGTCGGACGCGCACGTCCGTGAGCCCGCGGAGGACCACGTCGACGGGCTGCTGGGTCGAGAGGAGCGACACCCCCACGGGGATCGGTGCGGGCGCCGGCTCCGGGGTCGGGGTCGGCGTCGGCGCGGGCGCCGGCTCCGTCACCGCTTCCGGCGTCGGCTCCACCGCCCGGACGATCCACTCCCGTACGGGCGAGCCGGGGACGGCGGCCGAGGCCGCGGCCGCTACCAGCAGCACGAGACTCGCCGCCTTGATCAGCGATCCGGCGACACCGGGCCTGCGACCCGCCGGCGGCGCGGTGGCCGCGGGCGCTTCGACATCCAGCACCGACACGGCCTCGGAGAAGGCAGCGTGGGCCTGGGCCAGCTCGTCCTTGGTCGTCCGGCAGCGCCGGCACGCCAGGAGGTGCTCGGCGGCGTCCGCCCGCTCCCCGGGCGGCAGCTCGTCGTCCAGGAACGCCTGCAGCGTCCCGTCGTCCAGATGGCTCGTCATGTATCGTCTTCTCCCGCCGCGAGGGCGGTGTAGCTCTTCTCGAATCTACGGGCGGCACGGGCGAGCAGGGTCCCGACGGACCCTGGTGCCACGTCCACCGCCTCGGCGATCTCCGTGTACTTGAACCCTTCCTCCCGCATCAGCAGCATGGTCCGGTCCCTCTCCGACAACGCGCTCAGCGCTTCTCTGACCATGGCGATACGCTCCCTCCGCTCCGCGGACACGTCGGGGCGCGGCGGCGGCCTCGGCGTCGGCACGTGCGGCTCCAGCCGACGGTGCCGACTCGCTTTCCTCGCCCGATCGCGGATCAGGTTCGTGGCGACCGTGAACAGCCACGGGCGCGCCTCGTCCTCCGGCAGCGACTGCTCCGTCAGCCGGACGAACGCCTCCTGCGCCGCGTCCTCGGCCGCGTCCGCGTCCCCCGTCATCCGGTGGAGGTAGCGGAACAGCGCCGGGTAGAGCCGGCCGAAGACACGGTCATAGTCCATGACCCGCCTCCCGCTCCCGACCCTCGTTTCTACAACGCACGGCCACCATGGATCATGACATCCCGGTCAGGTCCCGCGGATCAGGTTCTTCACGGCCCTCAGACGGTCCAGGAGCCCCCCACCGTGGAGCAGCCGGATCAGCGCCCGGGCCCGACCCACGCCGAAGCGCCGGAACGGGAACCCGCCTACCGGCTCCCGGGTCGCGCCGACCCGGTCCACCAGGACGGCTCGGGTCACCGTCAGCTCCCTGAGCCCCTCCTCGCCGTGGACCCGGCCGTGGCCGCTGTTGCCCATGCCGCCGAACGGGAGGCCGGCGACGGCGCCGTGGTAGAGCACGTCGTTGACCGATACCATCCCGGCCCGGAGCCGCCGGACCAGGCGCTCCCCCCGGCGGCGACGGGTCCAGATGCTGGCGGCCAGGGCGTACGGCGAGTCGTTCGCCAGGCGGATCGCCTCCTCGGCGTCGGCCACCTTCATGATCGGCATGACCGGCCCGAAGCTCTCCTCCCGCATGATCGCCATCGAGTGGTCCGCACCGGCCACGACCGTCGGCGCGAAGTGACGGCCCGGCCCCGGGACCAGGTCGCCCCCCGTGAGTACGCGGGCGCCCCGGGACCGCGCATCCTCGAGCTGACGGCGGAGCCGGTCCACCTGGGCGTCGGTCGTCAACGCTCCGATGTCCGCGTCCGGATCGGTCTCCGAGACCACGTCCAGCGCCTCGGTCTCGCGGACGACCCGCTCCACGAACTCTTCGTAGATCGAACCCTCGACGTAGACCCGCTCCACCGCGATACAGATCTGGCCGGCGTTCCAGTAGGCCCCCTGCACGCCCATGTTCACCGCGCGCTCGAGATCCGCATCGGCCAGGACGACCATGGCGTTCTTTCCGCCCAGCTCCAGCGTGACCGGGATGATCCGGCGGCCCGCGGCCTCGGCCACCGTGCGACCCACCTCGACGGAGCCCGTGAAGCTGATCTTGTCGACGTCCTCCTGGACCAGCGCCGCGCCCGTCTCGCCATCGCCGGTCGCCACGAGGAACACGTCCTCCGGGATCCCGGCCTCCAGCGCCAGCTGCCGCATCAGCACCGCGGACATCGGGGCGTACTCCGACGGCTTGAGCACGACCGTGTTCCCGGTCACCAGCGCCGCCAGGACCACGCGCATGGGGTTCACGATCGGGAAGTTCCACGGCGAGATGACCCCCACCACGCCATACGGCTCGCGCTCCACCACGCCCTTCTTGGTGATGATCCACGACCGCTCGGCCCGGGGCGCCATGACCCGGCCCACCCGGTTCGCGTAGAACCGGGCGAGGTCCAGCGTGGGGAGTACATCGCCGACGAGGCCCTCGTAGACCGTCTTCCCCGACTCGTCGGCGCTCAGCCGGGCCGCCTCGTCGGCCCGGTCGGCCAGCAGCCGCCGGAACCGGTGGAGAAGCTCGGCCCGCTCCCGGAGGCTGCGGCCCGCCCAGCCGGGCTGGGCCGCCCGGGAGCGGGCCAACAGACCTCGGAGCTCGTCGGCTGTCAGCTTCGGGACCGACCCCAGGAGCTCCCCGGTGGCCGGCGCCCGAACCGCGAGTTGAGGTCGGTCAGGAGCCATCAGCGGTGATAGGGACGTACACGCGCGAGTTCTGCCACTCCAGCACCAGCGCTCCCCCGTCTTCCGCCGCCCGGATCGTGAACTGCTCCACGGTCGAGTCCAGCGCCTGCATCGTCACCGTCGTGCGGCCCACGTCCTGGTCTTCCACGTCCGGGTACCCGGACTCGTGACCCCACTGCGACGTCGACGCGTTCACGATCAGCGTCCAATCCTCGGCCTCCCGGGGGATGGTGTACAGCGAGTAGGAGCCCGGCCCCACCTCGATCCCGGCGATGCTGACCGGCACGGTGGCGTGAAGGGTTGTGGGCTCGTTCGCGCCCGTCCGCCAGACCTGACCGTAAGGGACGGCGTCGCCGCCGATCATGGTCCGACCCCGGAGCGACGGCCGGCTGTAGCAGACCTTCACCACCCCATCGCCCACCGCCATGGAGACCGAGTCGTAGGGGCTCGCCCGATCCTCCACCTCGGCCTGCGGCTCGCACGCCGGCTCCTGCGCCAGCGCGTCCTTCGGGGCGAGCGTGGCGACGCCCAGTGCCACGGCCATCGTCGCCAGCAAACTCCAGCTCCGTCGCTTCATGGTCCTCCTCCTCATCGGTAGTAGGTCAATCCCATCGCCTCGTTCACCTCGGCCATGGTCTCCCGGGCCACCGCCCGGGCCTCCTCGTTCCCTTCGTGCAGGATCTCCTCCACCAGGCCCTCCCGGGCGGCCAGCTCGGCTCGCCGCTCCCGGATCGGGGCCAGAAACTGGTTCAGCGCCCGGGCCAGCTTCCGCTTCACCTCCACGTCCCCCACCGTCCCCTGCCGGTACCGGGACTTGAGATCGTCGACCTCCGCGGTGTCGGGGTTGAAGTAGTCGTGATAGATGAAGACCGGGTTGCCCTCCACCTTCCCGGGAATGTCGGCCCGGACGCGGTTCGGGTCAGTGAACATCTTCATCACCTTCTCGTTCACCGTGTCCTCATCGTCGCTCAGCAGGATCGCGTTGCCCAGCGACTTCGACATCTTGTTCTGCCCGTCGATCCCGGGCAGCACTGCATCGCCGCTCAGCATCGGTTCCGGCTCCGGGAACACGTCACCGTACAGGTAGTTGAACCGCCGGGCGATCTCGCGGGTGATCTCGACGTGGGCCAGGTTGTCCTTGCCCACGGGCACGACGTGTGCCCGGGGCAGCAGGATGTCGGCCGCCTGCAGCACCGGGTACCCGACGAGCCCGAACGGGAGCACGTCGAGATCTGCGGCCTGCGCCATGTCCTTGATGGTCGGCAGCCGCTCCAGCCGCGGCAGCGTCACCAGCATCTCGAAGATGAGGTTCAGCTGCGCCGTCTCCGGGATCGCCGACTGGACGAAGATCGTGCTCCGCTCGGGGTCGATCCCGACCGACAGGTAGTCCAGGACCATCTCCCGGATCCGGCCCGGCACGCGGTCCAGGTGCTCCTTCTCCGGCTTCGTCGTCAGCGTGTGCAGATCGGCGATGATGAAGAAGCACTCCATCTCGCCCTGCAGCCGGACCCGGTTCTGGATGCTCCCGACCCAGTGCCCGAGGTGGAGCCGGCCCGTGGGCCGGTCTCCCGTCAAGACTCGTTTCTTCGCCACATATCCTCCACGCGTCCCGGGGCCGGGTCGGCCCGGGGACATCGGATTCCGGTATCGCGTGCTCGGGGGCCGTCCGTCGTCGGGGACCTCAGTCGTCCCGGTCCAGCTCGATGGGGGTCGCCCGGTCGCAAAGCGCCCTCAGCTCCTCGGGCCGAAGATGGGGGAAGACCCCCGCCGGGACCAGTGCCTCCCGGACCGGGGTGTCCGGGTCCTGACCGTGGAAGAAATGGACCGCCACGAGACGGGCTCGACCCCGGGACCCCGTGCCGTACGCACCCGCGCCGGCAGGCCTCGCCGCCCAGGTGTCGCCGTCCCGCTCGAAGGTCAGCTCGTCGCCCTCCCACCGGGGCTCGCCCTCCGCCTCCGGCCGTGAGACCATCTGCTTCATGAGGTCCCGGACCGGGACCGGACCGCTGTCGCCCTTCTTCTCGTCTTCGGTCACGGGCCGGGCTCCCCGCCGTAGTAGTCGGCGTAGAGGTTCTCGTCCTCGCGGAGTCGGAGCCGGTGCAGCCGTACGCCATCGGGCAGCCGCTCGGCGATCCGCGGCCACGCCCAGGCCAGGAGGTTCTCCGTCGTGGGCACCTTCCCGCCGGGGCCGAACTCGGGGACCACGTGGTTGATGTGCTGATGGTCCAGCACCGAGACGACCGCCTCGTCCAGCACACGGTCCAGGGCGCCGAGGTCCATGCAGAACCCGGTCTCGGGATCGATCGCCCCCGCTACCGTGGCCTCGAGCGCGTAGTTGTGCCCGTGCCCGCGGGGGTTCGCGCAGGCGCCGAACACCGCCCGGTTCCGGTCCTCCGGCCACTCCTCCCGCCAGTAGCGGTGGGCGGCGGAGAACGTCCGCCGTCTCGTCATGTGGGCTTGGATCCCGGGGGCATCGTGCATGGCGAGAAAGCTAGAGGCCCCCGCGATGGGCGTAAAGTCGACCCGGAACGCCCGATCCGACCTCGGCGCGAATATTGCCGGCTTGGTCGTAGTGAGCACACCGGTGGGGAGGCACTGCCCCGCACCGGAATCGGTCCACACGCCGCCCGGGAGTCCATGAACCACGCGCAGCCGCAGCCCACGGGGCCGAACGACGGGGGCAGCCCGGCGGCCAGGATCCTCCTCGCCGAGGACCACCTGGACAGCCGGGAGGCGCTGTGCGCCCTCCTGGAGGCGTTCGGCTTCGAGGTCATCGAGGCCGCCAACGGCGCCGAGGCCATCGAGCTGGCGCGGGAGCGGCCGCCCGATCTGGTGCTCATGGACATCATGATGCCGGAAGTCGACGGATTCGAGGCCACCCGTAAGCTCCGGGACTTTCCCGAAACCCGGGACATCCCCATCATCACCCTGACCGCCATGGAGGGGGCGGAGTCCGAGGCCATCGAGGCCGGCGCCGACGACTTCCTCGCCAAGCCCATCAACTCGGGTCAGCTCCTGGAGAAGGTACGGGACTGGCTCGCCGACTGACGCGCCCATGACAGAGAGCTGGGAGTTTGGCGACGACCCGGAGATGACGCCGCAGGGGTTCCCCTGGCCGCCACCGGAGGACGGGCCCATCCTCCCGGCCTTCGCGGCCGCCTGGAAGGGCGCCACGTTCGACCCCGGTCGATTCTTCGCCGGGACGCCCCGCGACCGCGGGACCGGGCCCGCGCTCCTCTACTACCTGAGCATCGGGATCCTGGTGGCCGGAGCGACCCTCTTCTGGGACTCGCTCCCCTTCTACGCCGGGTCGGCCATGAGCGAGAGCTGGGCCGACCTGGGGTACGGGACCGTCAGCCCGTTGGTCCGGTTCCTCCTGGCGCCGGCGTTCCTCCTGGCGGGGCTTTTCCTGTCCAGCGGGGTCGTCCACGTGCTGCTCCTGATCTTCTCCGGGGCCGAGCACGGCTACGGGACCACGCTGCGCGTCTTCTGCTACGCCAACAGCCCCACCCTCTTCGGCATCGTGCCGATCGTCGGCACGCTCGTGGGCGCCGTGTGGTCACTGGCGATCTCGATCATCGGGCTCAGGGAGGCCCACGAGACCGACGGCTGGAAAGCCGCGCTGGCCGTGCTGATCCCCGTCGTCGGCTCGATGCTGCTCTTCGCGATCCTCGCGTTCGCGGCCATCATCGCCACGGGGACACTCCTGCCGACAGGCTGAGCGGGGCGCGGGTGCGCCCCCGGTACTCAGGCGGCGGCCGCGTCGCCGGGGTCCGGGTCCACCAGGTGCGGCTGCAGTGCCCGCAGCACGTCCTCCCCGTAAAACATGCTGATGTACTTCGCCTGGACCGGCGTGATCCGCCGGACCGCCCACACCAGCTCGACGTGGTTCGGCTCCGTGGGCCTCGTCCGCAGACGCATCCCGACTTCCTTCGGGAGACGGTTCCCCTTCCGGTTGTTGCAGGGCGAGCACGCCGCCACCACGTTCCCCCAGTCGTTGCCGCCGCCCCGCGACAGCGGGACCACGTGGTCCCGCGTCAGGAACTCCCGGCCCCGCAGCTCACGGCGGTGCCGCCCGCAGTACTGACAGCAGTAGCCGTCCCGGGCGAACAGGAACGTGTTCGTCACCTGCCGACGGAATTTGCGGGGAACATGCACGTAACGAACCAGCCGGATGACCACCGGGCACGGCATCTCCCGCCGCTCCGAGCGGAAGACGCGGGTGTCGTCCACCTCCAGGATCTCCGCCTTCTGGTCCAGGACCAGGCGGAGCGCCCGCCGCACGGAGACGATGGTCAGAGGCTCGTACGACGCGTTGAGTGCCAGACAACCCATGGTCGTGGTCCACCCTC
>JAWVYT010000055.1:0-9251 GCA_033722595.1 Longimicrobiales bacterium | reverse complement strand
TAGAAGACCCCGAACGTCAGGATCGCGTGGAACGCCTTCATCTTCGTGTCGATCCCCGGGTCCGTGTACTGATGATGGAACCCCGTCGGGATCGACAGCAGAAGGAAGAGGATGAAGACCACGCGCGTGAGCGAGTCGCTGATGATCTTGCCGTCCACCTGCCGGGGGATCAGCGCGTACCAGCTGACGTACGCCGGGAGCAGCCACGCGTACACGATCGCGTGCCCCGTCATCCAGAAGAGCGTCCGGTTGAACAGCGGGTCCACCCGCTCGATCCACCCGGCCGACCAGGGCAGGAGGAACCCGATGAACGACACCGCAATCCCGAACGATGCGAGCACCCACATGGCGTAGCTCGCCACCGAGATATGGGCCAGGAGCGGGATCCGCTGGTCCGGGTTGTCCTTCTTCCAGACGTGGAGCGTGATGAACATGTTCGCCGCGGCCAGATACGTGCTGACCACCAGCAGGACCAGCCCCAGGTAGTACGTCCAGTGGGCCTGCAGCGGCGCGTACGACGTGTACAGCACCGACGCCTGGTTCGTGGTCACCGCGTAGATCACCAGTATGTTCGCCACCACCAGCGTCCAGAGGCTCGCATGGATCAACGCGTGGTTCAGCGGCCGGTTCAGCGCCCGGGCCGTCAGCAGCGGGAGGAACCCGTTGCTGAACGCGAACGTCATGAACAGCGCGTTCGCCACGCCGTGGGCGGTGAGACCCTGGTAGTAGCCCCGCAGCCCGGGGAAGAACCGCAGGATGTCGATCCCCGCGTAGGAGAGCGCCTGCGCCAGCCCGTGGGCCACCCCCGCCGCGAGCGCGAAGTAGCCGATGTAGATCGTCCACCGCAGCAGCCGGCGCTGGCTCGTGGGAAGGTCGTAGCCCGAGGGGCTCTGGACGACGGCCGTGCTCATGCGTCCACCTCCTCCACGATCACCCGGCCCCACATGTTGTGGTGCCCGATCCCGCAGTACTCGTGGCAGATGATCAGGTGCTCACCGGGGTCCTCGAACGTGTACGTCACCCGCGTCACCTGGCCCGGGATCAGCATCACGTTCAGCCGGGTGCCCTCCACGTGGAACCCGTGGATGACATCCGGCGTGGTCATGAGGAACGTGACCTCGGCCCCCGCCGGGATCCGGACCTCGCTGGGCTGGAACGACCAGGCCTGCCCGATCATCACGACCTCGTACTTGCCCGGCGCCGTCTCCCGGATGCCCGGATTGTCGAACGGCGGCATCGATCGGACCTGCGTCGGGTCGATCCGGTCCACGTCGTCGGGCAGCGAGATGCCCATGGTGTACGAGGTCAGCGCCAGCGTGATCATGAATACGATGAGCATCACCCCGCCGGCCCAGAGAAAGGCCTTCTCGTAGGTGTGGACTTTCATGGCATCAGCGGTTCAGCAGGGTCAGGTACATGATCCCCCACATCCCGGCCAGCGCCATCAGGAAGAAGATCATGATGAAGAGGGTCCCCGTCGTGGTCGGCTCCTCCTCGGGCGGCAGCCCGCCCTCGTCAGGCGGTTCCGGGGACTCCAGGGACTCGGGGTCGTGCGCCGGTGGCGTCACGGGCCCGTCAGGCTCGTGCTCCATTCGCTACTCCTGGCTGTCGGGAGGTGCGTCAGTGCAGCCGCTCTTCCCAGCGGCGGATGGATCGGGTCAAAATGCTCAGCAGACCCAGGAAGATCAACAGAACGATTATCGATATCCCTGCACGCCGCGCATCGAAGTGCCCGGCGAGGAGCTCGTTGACGGTGGACCAGAGGTAGTAGACCATGGGGGCGCCGACCACGACGAAGCCGAGCATCGCGGCCATCAGCGTGCCGGTGCCAGGCCCCGTGGAACGGGCATCGGAGTTCGACATCAGCGTGCGCTCACGGTGTGGGATGAGGGGAGGCTCGTGCGTTCAACCAAGCTCAGCTTCGGCCTTCTCGCCCGTAACCGCAACCCATTCCTCCCCGTCCAGTCGGATCACGGCCCAGACGTTGACGGTGTCGCAGTCGGGGCAGACCGCGTGGGTCGGGTCTATGATGCTGAGCTCGGTTACCCGCTCGCAGCCTTCGCACAGCGCCTGGACGTGCTCGAGCCGCTCGGGCCGGAGCCCGCTGCGGGCCAGCCGGACGCCCATGACCTCGCGGGGCAGCGCCGAGATCGCGCAGCGCCGATCGACACACTGGGCCCCGAAGTCCAGGCACACCAGCTTCCCGCCATCGGACAGTGTGGCGTGGCCGCCGTGCAGCGGCTGGGGCGTGACCGTCACCGTGACGTGGCTCTGGCACTGGGCGCAGAACATCTTCCGTGTCTCCATCCGTCGCCTCCCTCGGTCAGGAGCGGTTGAGCCCGCTCTCGTCCAGGTTCTTCTTCATCTGCTCGGGCGGCACGCCGAAGAGCGGGCACAGCGCGCCCGTGCACGTCTCGCCATGGGCCAGACAGACCATGGCGTCCGCCGAGATCGGCTTCCCCGGCTTGGGCTCGTACCCGGGCTTCAGCGTGACCTCTACGTTCCGGTCGCACGCTGAGCAGTAGGCGATGTGCGTTTCCATGGTGCTGCCTCCCTTCCCTATCCGATGTGCAGCAGACGGGCCTCCCGGTCCACCGCGTGGATGATGCGACGCGCCGCGTCCGGGCGCTGGCCGAAGACGGCCGTCCCGGCGGCATCCGCCGTGATGCACCGGTCGGCCTCCACGGTCACGCTGCGGACGTCGGTGCGCCGGGGCTCCCCGGTCCGCGGGTCCAGCAGGTGGTGGTAGCGCCGGCCCTGGTGCTCGAAGTACTGCTCGTAGTCGCCGGACGTGGCCACGGCCCGGTCGGTGACCCGGAACGTGGCCGCGAGCCGCGTCGCGTCTTCGGGGTCGCGGACGCCGACCTCCCACGGGTCCCCGTCCTCGGAGACACCCAGGGCGAACAGGTCGCCGCCGACATTGATCAGCGCGTCGGTGATGCCCCACTCCCGGAGCGCTCGCGCCGCCCGGTCGACGCCGTAGCCCTTGGCGATCCCGCCCAGGTCGAGCTGGACCGCGGCATCGTGGTACACGACGACGGGCTCGCTCCCCGACCGGCCCAGCTCCAGCGATCGGTAGAGCCCGTCCCGCGTCAGTCCCTCGAGCTCCGCCACGCTCGGCGGCGCGGACCGGTGGCCCGGGTCCCAGAGGGCCGCCGCTCGGCCCAGCGTGGGATCGAACCGGCCGTCGCTGGCCCCGGCCCAGGCGAGGGCCGCGGCGACGACCTCGGCGGTGCCGCCGCTCACGGGGACCGCGCGCGTCGCAGCCTCGCGGTTCGCCCGCCCCACCTCGGACCCGGGGTCGAACCGCGTCATGGTCCGGTCGACGGCCCGGAGCTCGGCGATGGCGGCGCCGATGGCGCGCTGCGCCAGCCTCTCGTCCCGGTGGACCACGCCGATCTCGGCCGTGGTGCCCATGACCGGCACGCGTCGTCGGATCAGTCGGCGCTCCGGCCGGAGTACGGCCGGCGATGCCGCCACCACGAAAGCGCCGATCCCCAGGGCCACGAACTCGCGGCGCGACGGCCGCCCGCTGTCAGGATTCATCATCGTGCTACTCCGAGTATTTGCATTCGGTGGCCGACGAGCAGGAGGCGCACCCCCCGTCGCCGCACCGTCTCCGTGCGAGCACCGGCGCCAGGAGCCCGAAGGTGCCGAAGAGCGCCGCGAAGCCGAGGACCGCGAGCACGGTGCTCATGACGCGAACAGCCCTGCGAAGCCCATGAACGCCAGCGACAGGCTGCCGGCAATGATCAGGACCAGCCCCATGTTCCGGGCTACGGAGGGCACCGCGGACAGCTCCGTGCGCTCCCGGATCGAGGCCATGAGGACCAGGGCCAGCGTGAGGCCGAGCCCGGCGCCGAGGGCGAAGACCAGTCCCTCCCAGAAGCCGTAGCCCCGGTTGGTCTGGAAGATGGCCAGCCCCAGGATCGCGCAGTTGGTCGTGATCAGCGGCAGGAATATGCCCAGCTCACGGAAGAGCGTGGGGCTGATCTTCTTTATGGCCATCTCCGTGATCTGGACCAGCGACGCGATGACGACGATGAACGAGATCAGACGGAGGTACGGGGCCGCCTCCAGGATGTACGTGTTGAGGAACCACGCAACGATCGACGTGATGGTCAGCACGAAGATGTTGGCGCCGCCCATCCGCACCGCGGTCCCCACCTTCGCCGAGACACCCATGAAGGGGCAGAGCCCCAGGAACAGCGCCAGGGTGAAGTTGTTGACCAGCAGCGCCGAGATGAAGATGAAGAAGAGCTCGCCGCTCATCAGGCCACCCTCCTTCCGCCCGTCTGGCCACGGCCGGTCATGGAGCCCACGCCGTGGGGCCACTCACGGACCTGCGGCCGCTCGCCCCGCTCCTTCCGGTCCTCCCACCACGACAGCCCGAGCAGGATGAAGCCGAGCGTGAAGAACCCGCCCGGCGGCAGGATCATCACGACCCACGGCTCGAAGCCTTCGCCGAAGATCGGGTAGCCGAGCACGCTGCCGCTGCCCAGCACCTCGCGGAACGTGCCCATCATCAGGAGCGCGATCGTGAACCCGATCGCCGTCCCGCCGGCGTCCAGGATCGCGCGGCCCACCGGCTTCTTCGACGCGAACGCCTCCTGGCGGCCCAGGATCATGCAGTTCACCACGATCAGCGCGATGAACGCGCCCAGATCCTTGTGCTGGACGGGGAATTTGGCCGCCAGGATCAGGTCCACCAGGGTCACGAATGTGGCGATCACCAGGATGTAGGCGCTGATCCGGACCTCGTTGGGGATCAGGTTCTTGACCAGCGAGATCAGGATGCTGCTCCCCATGAGGACGAAGAAGGTGGCCGCCGCCATGGCGATTGCGTTCGCCACCGTGTTGGTCACCGCCAGTGCCGGGCACAGCCCGAGCAGCTGGATCAGGACCGGGTTCTCCTTCCAGATCCCCCGCAGGAAGTCCTCCGACGGCGTGGTCTGCCTCGGGCTCATGGTGACCCTCCTCCCCTGGCCATGTATCCCTCCAGCATCGGCTCCAGCTGCCTGACCCGCGTGTTGATGATCTCGATCACCGTCTCCGACGAGATGGTCGCGCCCGTAATCATGTCCACCTCGTCCGGGGCGTCGCCCCCGTCCTTCACGCCCTGGATCGGCGCGCCGACCCGGACGAACTCCGCCACGAACGACGAGTCCTTGTAGATCTTGTCGCCGAGCCCCGGTGTTTCCTTGCTCTCCAGGACCCGCATGCCGAGCACCTCGTCGGCGGCCGGGTCGTAGCCGAAGATCAGGGAGATGATGTCCTGGAACCCGGCCTTCTCGCCCGTCACGGCGTACCCGACGGGCTCACCGCCTGCGCCGTACCCCAGGAACACCCGCTCCGCGGTCGTCGTGTCCACGCCGGCCGGCGGCTGCTCGCTGAGCTCGCCATCGACCACGTACAGCGTCTGGACCCGGTCCGGGGCGCCCAGCACCTCCTGGATCGCGGTCCGCATGACCTCCGCCCGGTGGGCCAGGATCTGCGGCTGCGCCCACTCGAAGACGCCCACGATCAGGAGGCCCGCCAGCGCGCCGGCCACCGCCAGCGTGGTGATGAGCCGCCACGACGGGACCTCCTCGACCTCCGGGTGCGGCCCCGCGTCCGATTCCAGCGCGGGCCCCGCGTCCGACTCCGGGGCGGCGGGGTCGTAGGCCTGGCCGGGGGTCACCGGCAGCGGCCGCTCGCCGTCCGATGTCCGCTCGTCCATCGGCTCCTCCCCGCGCTCGCCGTCCATCGTCCCGCCCTCCGGGTCGTCCCTCATGACGCCCTCATCTTCTCGGCCGGGCTCTCCGCCGTGCCGAACACCTTAGGCTGGGTCGCCCGCTCGATGAACGGGACCAGCGCGTTCATGAACAGGATCGCGTACATCACGCCCTCGGGCAGACCGCCCCAGACCCGGATCAGGACCACCAGCACGCCGATCCCGAAGGCGAAGATCCAGGCCCCCCGGTGGGTCACGGGCGAGGTCACCATGTCCGTGGCCATGTACACCGCGCCCAGCACGAGCCCGCCGCTGAAGAGCATGAACAGCGGCCCCGGGTAGCTCGGGTCGACCGCGTGCAGGATCCACGACAGGACGCCCACCGTAGCGAAGATGCCCACGGGGATCCGCCAGTTCAGGTAGTTGCGCGCGGCCAGGTACGCCCCGCCCAGCAGGATCAGGATCGCCGACGTCTCGCCCAGCGAGCCCCCGGTGGTCCCCACCAGCAGGTTCAGCACGTCCGTGACCTCGCCCTCGAACTTCCACAGCCCCAGCGGTGTGGCCTGCGTCACCACGTCCGCCTCCCCGGCCGTCATCAGCGGCGGGGCGAAGAGGTCGCCCCGCAGCTGCAGCCAGCTGGAGCCCTCCGTCGCCGTACGGACCGCGGGCCACGTGGTGATGGCCGTCGGGAACGCCGCCTGGAGGAACGCCCGGCCCAGGAGCGCGGGGTTGAAGATGTTCTGGCCGAGCCCGCCGAAGATGAGCTTCCCGAACCCGATCCCGAACGCGCCGCCCGTGAACGCCATCCAGAGCGGGAACCCGGGCGGGAGCGTGAGCCCCAGCAGGATCCCGGTGATGGCGGCCGACCCGTCCCGGATCGCGCCGCCGGGGCCGAAGACCCGCTCCGTGAGCAGCGCTCCCAGCGTGGCGGCGCCGATGATCAGCAGCGCGCCCGCGCCGAAGAAGAAGGTGGCCGCGGCGATGACCGGGACCAGCGTGATCACCACCGACCACATGATGCGGGCGGTGGAGTCCTGGGCGTGTAGATGCGGCGAAGCCATCAGCCGCAGCTGCGGATCCTCCGGCCCGGGCACGCCGGCGGCCTCCTGCCAACCGGTGCCCCGCCAGGGCCCCGTCGGGCGCTCGGGCCCGGACCCGCCGTGCGCGTCGCTCATGCCGCCTGCTCCTCCTCCCGCTCCTCGGCCTCCCGCCTGGCCCGCTCCTTCTGCCGACGGAGCCCGCCCTTGCTCAGGGCGAACATCTGCGACAGCGGGATGTTCGACGGGCACACGTACGAGCACGAGCCGCACAGCATGCAGTCGTTCAGGTGGTGCTCCTCCATCTCCTCGTAGCGACCCACCTGGGCCAGCTGGCCGAGGGTCTGCGGGTTGAGGAACACCGGGCACGCCTCCAGGCACCGACCGCAGTGGATACACGGCATCGCCGGCGGCCTCGCAGACTCGGCCTCCGTCAGCACGACCACCCCCGACGTGCCCTTCAGGACCGGGACGTCCAGGTCGGGCTGCGGCATCCCCATCATCGGCCCTCCGAAGATGACCTCCGTGGCGTCGGGCTTCAGCCCGCCGCAGAAGTCGATCACGTCCCGGACCTTCGTCCCAACGGGCACGATCAGGTTCTGGGGCTTCCGGATCCCCGGCCCCGTCACCGTCACGATCCGTTCGATGAGCGGGTAGCCGGTCTCGAAGACCTCAGCGATGGCGGCGATCGAGCCCACGTTCTGGACCACTGCGCCCACGTGCATGGGCAGCTTGCCGGACGGGACCTCCCGGCCGGTGACCGCCTTGATCAGCATCTTCTCCGCGCCCTGCGGGTACTTAACCGTCAGCCCGATGACCTCGACGTCCAGGTCGTCGGGGACGGTAGCCCGCAGGCGCTCGATCGCGTCCGGCTTGTTCTTCTCGACCCCGATCACGGCCCGGTCCACGCCCAGACACTGCATCATGATCCGGATCCCGAAATGGACCCGCTCCGGGTACTCCACCATGACCCGGTGGTCGCTGGTGAGGTACGGCTCGCACTCGGCGCCGTTGACCAGCAGCAGCTCGATCGGCGTGTCCTCCGGCGGGTTCAGCTTCACGTGGGTCGGGAACGCGGCGCCCCCGAGCCCTACCACACCCGCGGCCTGGACCGCCGACCGGACCTCGTCGGGCGTCAGCCCCTCCCACTCCGGCACGATCCGCGGCCTCGGCATCTGCGGGCTGAACCGGTCCACCTCGATCCGCACGGCCCGCTCCATCTTCCCGTCGGGGTGTGGCCACCAGTCGACGGCCCGCACCGTGCCCGTGGCGGTGGCGTGGATCGGGACGCTCACATAGCCGTCCGCCACCCCGATGGTGTCGCCCCGCTCCACGTGGTCGCCGGCCTCCACGATCAGCTTCGCCGGCTTCCCGGCGTTCTGCCGCACCGGGAGCACGATCTCGTCCGGGAACGGCATCCGCCGGATCGGAACGGTGTGGGTCAGCGCCTTCGAGTCCGGCGGGTGGACGCCGTGCCGGAAGGACGTGCCGAACAGGACATCGGCAATCCGCTGCAGCGGCGTATGGGTCGTCTGGCTCATCGCTACGCTTCGCTTCGCTCAGATTCGGGATCTGAGATTTGAGATCTGAGTCCGGCGGGGCCGGGTTCCCGGCGCGGCGGTCCAGTTCGCGACGGGCCCGGGTTCGGGCCCGCGCCTCCGCTTTGGGGCGAGGCCACGTTCAGGACGAACCGGGCCGCGCCGCAGCCGCCGCATTCCGCAGCGAACCCGGTCTCCACCGGATCCACCCAGCGGCCGGCCCGCGAACCCACCGCGCCTCTGCGGCCCACTGGGCTCTTCACTACAGAAGCCCGCTTCGCTAGACCCATGACACCAGCCTCTCCCGTCCCCACTCAGATCTCAGCTCTTGGTTCTCAGATCTGCAGTTCGTCAGTTGAACGGCTCCGCCCGCTTCACCCACTTGTCGAGATCCTTCTCGTTCTCGTTCAGCGGGTCGCCCGGGTGGATGATCCCCGCGGGGCAACGCTCGGCGGCCATCACCAGCTCCCGGAACGTCCCCGCCGTCGCGTCGGCGATGTACGCCTGCTTGTTCTCGTCGTACTTGAACATCCGGTTGTTGAGGTTCGTGCACTCGTCGCACGTCGTGCAGCGGGCCGTCTCGATGAACGGCTCCATGGCCAGCGCATCGTCCTCCTCGACCTCGGGCTCCGGCTCGGCGGTCTCGACCACCGACTCCGGCTCCTCCTCGGCCACCGCCACACCGCCCCCGTCCCCCGCTGCGGCCGCGGAGCCCCCGTTGGACCCGCTGGGGCCCATGGGCATCCCGGCCACGTCCGCGCCAATGGGCTCGAGCCCCGGCGTCGACTCCGCCGTCTTCAGCAGGTCGGCCACGGTCCGGTTGCCGGTCCCGTGCTTGACCAGGCCCTCGGCCAGGCGCCGGGCGATGATCCGCGGGTACGTCGCCTTCAGCTCCTCGAGCTTGGCCTCGAACTCCTCGCGGGCCTTCGCCAGCTTGCCCTCGAACTCGGCCTCGATCTCGCG
>JAWVYT010000054.1:0-9382 GCA_033722595.1 Longimicrobiales bacterium | reverse complement strand
CGTGAGACTCGACCGTCTGAAGCTCACCAACTTCCGGCAGCACGCGGACACGGAGATCGATCTCGCCTCCGGTGTCACCGGGATCATCGGGCCGAACGGCGCGGGGAAGAGCACGCTGCTGGAGGCGATCGCGTGGGCGATCTACGGAGCGCCGGCGGCACGGGGCACGAACGAGACGATCCGGTTCGCGCGGGCGGCGCCCCGGAGCACGGTCCGTGTGGAGCTGGACTTCGGGCTGGCGGGGCACGACTACCGGGTGGTCCGCACGCTGACCACGGCGGAGGTCTTCCTGGACGGCGACGAGCGGGCGGTGGCCAGCAGCATCCGGGGCGCCACGGACTACCTCCAGCAGCGGCTGGGGATGACGAAGGACGAGTTCTTCAACACCTACTTCACCGGGCAGAAGGAGCTCCAGTTCCTGGCGCAGATGGGCCCCGCGGAGCGAGGCCGGTTCCTGGCGCAGGTGCTGGGCTACGAGCGGCTCCGGCTGGCGCAGGAGCGGGCGCGGCGCCGGCGCAACGACCTCCGGCACGAGATCGACGGGCTCAGACAGGCGATGGCCGACCCGTCGTCGATCCGGGCGGAGCTGGAGTCGGCCCGGGGGCAGCGCGAGGAGGCCAGGGAGCAGGTGGAGGCGGCCCGGTCGTCGCTGGAGGCGGCCCGGTCGTCGCTGGAGTCGGTCGCGCCGAAATGGGAGGCGATCCAGACGTCGCAGGAGCGTGCTTCGAAGCTGGAGCACGAGCGGGAGATGGCGGCGCGGGAGTATCGGGACGCGAAGCGCGCGGTGGCGAAGGCGGAGGAGGAGCTGGAGTCGCTGAGCGGCTCGGAGAAGGAGCTCGCGGTGCTCCGGGAGCGGCTGGAGCCGCTGGAGTCGCTCCGGGAGGAGGTCCGGGCGCTGGGGGAGGCGGCGCAGCGGCACGCGCGGCGGGAGCCGCTGGCCGAGCAGGTCGCCGAGCTGGAGACGGAGCTGGCGCAGGGGGAGAAGCGGCTGGGGCAGCTGGGCCGGGCGCCTGAATACGTGCAGCGGTTCCGTGCCGAGCTGGAGGAGCTGAAGGCGTCGCTCGACGCGGCGGAGACGGCGGTCGAGAAGGAGCGGGACGCGTGGCAGCAGGACCGGCAGGAGGTCCGGACGCGGCTGCAGACGTACAAGGACCGGACGGCGGAGCTGCAGCAGCAGCTCGACCAGCTGCGGGAGGCCGGCCCCGAGGGGACCTGCCCCACGTGCGGCCGGCCGCTGCACGATCACTACGACCAGGTGCTGACGGACCTGGAGGACGAGTGGGAGTCGCTGGTCCAGGACGGGAAGTGGCTGAAGAAGCGGGAGGGCCAGCTGGAGCAGAAACCCGAGGCGCTGACGGACGCCGAGCGGGCGCGGGCGGAGCTGCAGGGCCGGATCGAGGACCGGCAGGAGAAGTTGAACCGGTCGGAGAACGCGGTCGAGGAGGCGGAGAAGCTCGCCGGGGAGCTGGAGCGGAGGCGCGCCACGCTGGCGGAGAAGGAGAAGGAGCTGGCGGAGATCCCGTCGGACTACGATGCGGAGGCCCACCGGGCGAAGGAGGAGCGCCTGGAGTCGCTGCGGGAGGTCGAGCGGAAGGCGACCCGGCTGGAGGAGGCGGTGTCACGGAAGCCCAGACTGGAAGCGGAGCGGACGGAGGCCGCCGAGCGGCAGCAGGCCGCGGAGGAGCGGGGCGGCGAGATCCGGGAGGAGCTGGAGTCACTGGACTTCGATCGGGACCGGTTCGAGGCGCTGAAAGCGGAGCACCAGGACGCCACGGCCGCCGTCCAGAAGGCCGAGGTAGGGCTCACGGCCGCGAAGGGCGAGCTCGAGCGGGCGGAGGATCGCCTGGCGGCGGCGAAGAAGGCCCGGTCCGAGCACGACGACCGGAAGGCTTCGCTGGACGCCATGGAGTCGGAGCGTCGACTGAACACGGAGCTGGACGCCGCGTTCAACCAGCTGCGGGTCGACCTGAACGCCCGCGTCCGGCCGGAGCTGAGCGAGCTCGCCAGCGCGTTCCTCACCGACATCACCGCCGGCCGGTATACCGCGCTGGAGATCGACGAGAGCTACAACGTCCTGGTGCTGGACGAGGGCGAGGAAAAGCCGGTGATCAGCGGCGGGGAGGAAGACATCGCGAACCTCGTCCTCCGGCTCGCGATCTCGCAGATGATCGCGGAGCGTGCGGGGCACCCGCTGAACGCGTTGATCCTGGACGAGGTCTTCGGCGGGCTCGACGTGGAGCGCCGGGACAATGTGATCCAGCTGCTGCACGGGCTCACCGGACGGTTCGAGCAGGTCATCCTGATCACGCACATCGAGTCGATCCGCGAGGGACTCGACACCGTCGTGCGGTGCAGCTTCGACGAGCGGAGCGGTGCGAGCGTGGTGGAGCAGATTGCACCCGTGGCGGCGTAGCGGCGGGTTTGAGATTTGAGATTTGAGATCTGAGATTTGAGATCTGAGATTTGAGAGTTGAGATTTGGGAGTTGAGACCCCAGACCTATGCGCTCAGATCTGAGATGTAGGAGTCGAGGGGCTTCTCTTCGGGCGGAGCACGATGGCGGCGGCAATGATGAGCGCGGTCCCGGCGATCGTCGCGCCCGACAGCCCCTCACCGAGCCATGCCAGGCCGAGGAGGGCGGCGACGACGGGCTCGACGGTGGCGAGCATGCTGGCGGCGCTGGCGTCGATGTGCCGGAGCCCGGCGTAGAACAGGAGCGCCGCCATCAGGGTGGGGCCGAGGCCCATGAGCAGGATGATCCCGGTGGCCTCGGGGTGCTCGACGAAGACGGCCCACGGCGGGGCGCCGACGGCCAGGACCAGGGTGCCGATGCCGTACGCGTAGAGGATCGTCGTGGGCACGCTGTACCGGGCCCGCACCCGCTTCCCCAGGAGCGTGTACAGGGCGTAGGCCAGCCCGCTGGCCAGCCCGAAGGCGGCGCCGGATAGACCGATCGACCGCCCGCCGGCGAGGACGCGCCACGCGCCCGTCACGAGGAAGGCCCCGGCGAGGACCATGGCCAGCGGCAGCAGCCGACGGAGCCGCACGGGCTCCCAGCCCAGCGACCAGGCCAGCCCCACGACCCACCCGGGCGCGGTGTAGAGCAGCGCCGCGGCGACGGCGAGGGGCACCCGGTCCACCGCCTCCATGTACACGTAGTAGAAGACCCCGACACTGACTGCGCCGTAGGCGAGGAGGAGTGGCAGGTCCGTGCGTCGGACCCGGAGGATGCCCGGTCGCCAGAGGGCGATGGGCAGCACCCCGACGAAGGCCAGCGCGGCGCGGACGGACGCCAGCTGCAGAGGCGACACGCCGTGCTCGAAGGCGAGCCGCCCGAAAAGGCCGAGGCTGCCCCAGAGCGAGGCAGCCCCGATGATCATGGCAGCGCCGAGCGCCGGCCGGATGGTGGAGGGGCCCTCCACCGCGGGCGCGGTCACTGGCTCTCGGCCAGCGTCCTCCACGCTTCCACGCGCTGCAGGTGCCGGGCGGCCGCGTCCTCCTCGCCCTTGAGGACGTGGGCCGCGTACGCGGCGAGATGGGCGTACGCGTAGTAGAACGGGATGTTCGTCGTGGACGGCTCCGGCCAGAACTCCCACTCGTCGGGGATCCCGCCCCGGTGGACGAACACGTTCCAGAGGAGCGAGTCCGTGCGGGGCAGGTCGACATAGTCGCCCGGCAGCTGCATCGATTCGGGCATGGCGTAGATGCCGCGGGCCGCGTCGGGCTGGATCGGCTCCGGCACGAGCTTCAGCGCGAGACCGTGCCGGACCAGGTTGCTGCCGAGGCCCACACGGCTGTACGCCTGGGTGGTGGTGGCGAAGTAGATGGGCCGGTCCCCGAGCGAGTTCTGGACGATGTTGAGCATGAACACATCGGCCGGGAGGAGCCACCGCCCGCCGGGGATGGTGAACGTGATGTCGGCGGCCCGCATCTGGACCGGCTCCTCGATCTGGAAGCTGTACGGGTTGCTGTTGTACAGGATCGGGATCGAGTCGATGCGGCCCATGGACATCTGAAGGATCGACCGGGTCGGCTCCTCCCACCCGTCCTCCGGGACGATGCCCTCCACCGCTACCGCGCCGGTATCGCTGCTCGGCGACTCGGGGGTGTAGAACTCCGCGCCCCGCTCCGGCTGGAACGGCCGCTGACAGATGATCCGGGTCGGGTTCTCCAGCGGGTCCTGTCCCTCCTCGCACGGCGTCGTCAGCTGCTTCAGCTGCTTCGTGTACCACGGCGTGTTGAGGTAGCTCATGACGATGACCGTCACGTCCTTCCGGATGCCCTCGACCTCCTGGAGGTACCAGAGGGGGAACGTGTCGTTGTCGCCGTTGGTGAACAGGACGCCGTACGGCTCGACGCTCATGAGCAGGTTGTACGCCCAGTCCCGGGCGGCGTAATCATCGGAGCGGTCCGCGCGGGCCCAGTTCAGCGCCAGCGGGAGCAGCGCGAGCGCGAGGATCGGTGAGGCGAGGGCGAAGCGCTGCCCGGTGGTCGCCAGTCGACCGGTTTCCTCGAACCACGCAGCGGCCCGACGCCAGAGCGCGAAGATCCCGAGCCCGGACCACAGCCCCCACATGCTGAAGCTGACGATGAAGAAGTAGTCCCGCTCCCGGACCTCGTGCATGGCGATGTCGTACCCGCCGCCGGGCTGGGGGTACGTGTAGCCGTAGCGGAAGTTCAGGTACCCCACGAGCCCGACCGAGACTGTCGCGAACAGGATCGTCAGGTACCACCAGCTCGTCCGGTCGCGATGGTAGTGCTCGTACGCGCCATAGAGGCCCAGCGCGATGAAGACGAGCGTCATCAGCGGCCGGACGGCCACGCCGCCGCCCGGTGACGTCAGCCCGCCGAACAGCGATTCCCCGGCGTTCAGCGTGCGGGCCCACTGCCAGTCGAAGTACTGGAGGTAGTTCCCGATCTGGGCGAGGATCAGGTTGATGCCCCTCGGCACCTGCGGGTCCGTCGGGTCCATGTACCAGGGCGGCTTGTCATACTGCTGGCGCGTCAGGCTCTCCACCAGCGCCTGCCACGTGCTGGGGTCGGCTTCGTTGATGACCGGGTCCAGCGAGGCGCGGAGCGGCAGGTAGAGGTGGATGCTGAGCCCGATGGCCGCGACGACCAGCGCGAAGGCGTACAGCTTCCAGTTCGTCAGCGTCTTCGACTCGACCAGCAGCATGAAGACCAGCAGCGCCGGCGCCACCAGGAACGCCATGAGGTGGTTCCCGACGCTCAGCGCCAGGATGAAGACGATGAGCAGGATCAGGTTGTCGTCCTTGCCCTGCCCGAGGTGGTCCCGCCAGAGGAACGCGAGGAACGTGATCAGGGCGATGGTCGCGAGCGAGACGGTGTAGACCTTCTCGTTCACGTTGGACTGGCTCCAGACCGTGAACGCCGTGGCGCTCACCAGCACGGCCAGCGATGCGCCCAGCAGCCGCTGCGCCCGGTCCGCCGTGAAGTACGCGACGATGCGGTGCGCGACCAGGAACCAGCAGCCGTGGGCCAGCGCGCCCATGGTGGCGCTGAAGAGGTTGACCCGCACGGCCACGCTGAGCCCGAACGGCGCCAGGAGCAGCTCCCACGCCCGGGCCAGGATCACGAACGTCGGGTTCCCCGGCGGATGGGGAACGCCCAGGATGTGGGCCGTAGCGATGTACTCGCTGGTGTCCCAGAACGCCGTCGCGGGGGCCAGCGTGATGGCGTACAGCGTCCACACGGCCAGGGCCGCGATGAGCGCCGGGATGTACGGCCAGCTGTACTCGCCGGACGACGCCGCGACCGCCTCCACCGTCTCCTTCCGCTCTCTCTTCGGTGGGTCGCCGTACGTCGCTTCCACCGCCTCGCGCTCCTCGTTCATTCGCCTCCGCTGCTGATTCCCTGTCGCTCCGAACCCGGTCCGGCGCTACAGGAGGCCGAAGACCAGCCCGAGGGTCACGAAGAAGTCGTGCTGCATCTCCGCGTCCGCGCCCTCCTGGATCTCGTACCAGCTGATGTAGTCGCCGAGCTCGGCGTTCAGCTTGAGCACGCCCAGGCTAAGGTCCACACCGCCGCCCAGGTGCACGGTCGGGTCGCTGGCATCCTGAAGCTCGGTCACATCGCCGCTGAAATCGTACTGTCGCACGCCGGCACCGCCGAACACGTACGGCTGGATCAGGATCAGCGTCGGGAGCCGGAAAACCAGGTCACCGGCCACCGCCAGCATCTTGGTCTCCACGTTCTCGACCACGGTGCCGTCCGCCTCGATCTCCGAGCCGGTCTTGTAGTCCACGTTCGCCCGGATGTCGAACGGCAGCGCCGGGAGCCCGAGCTCGGCGGCGACACCGATGGCGAGACTGCCCGTCTGGTCGGCCGCGATCAGCCCGGCCGTGGTCTGGGCCTGACCCAGGTCCGACAGCGGGACGTACAGCCCCACCTTCGGGGTGATCCGAAGGCCCTGCGCGCCGGCCGGCGCGGTCAGTCCGGCCAGACAGGCCGCCGCGACGACCGTCGTGAGAATCCGCTTCATGGCGTCCCCTTCCGTTCGAGGGTGGGATTGGATAGAGGCACAAGATAAGGGAAATCGGCGGGAGGTCGACAGGTGGGGTGGGGTTCGATTTCGATTTCGATTTCGATTTCGATTTCGACTTGGAGTTCGATTTCGATTTGGAGCTCGATTTCGATTTCGACCTCGAGGTTCGGGTTCGAGGCGTTTTAGCGTGGGTCCGGGGAGCGGCGGTGGGTGCGGGGTCACGCGGGCTCGACGATGAGCGCGCCGGAGGCGCTGGCTCGGGACTGCCAGCCGGGCGGGAGCCATAGCGTGGCGCTGTACTCGTGGACCACGGCGGGCCCGGTGACGACCTCGTCCTCCTCCAGCTCCGTCCGCGCGATGGCCCGGCCAGTGATGACATCGCCCTGATACCGGACGGTGATCTCGGCAGGTCGCCGTCGGGCCGGGCCGGACGTACGGCCGTCGTCCGGGGGGCGACGTTCGCCGACCGGCACCGTCGGGGTGGGGCCCACCGCCTCGACCCGGGCCGTTACCAGCTCCACCGCGGCGTCCCGGCGGGCGAAGCCGTATCGCGCTTCGTGGGCGTCGTGGAACGCCTCGGGCCAGTCGTCGGCCGGCACCCGCAGCTCGAAGGACTGGCCCGCGTACCGGACGTCGGCCAGACGGCGGAACGCGACCTCCGCCGGATCGAGCCCCTCGGCCTCGACCGCCCCACGGGCCCCGGACTCCAGCGAGGCGTACACGGACGCGATCCCCGGGTCGCCGGGGCCCAGCAGCACGGTCCGGGAGACGTCCTTCCGTACCGGGGAGACCAGCATGCCGTACGCCGACAGGACGCCGGGGTCGGGCGGGACGAGGAGGCGGCGGATGCCGAGCCGGGAGGCCAGCTCCACGGCGTGCAGCCCCGCGGCCCCGCCGAACGGGACCAGCGCGAAATCGGCCGGGTCGTGGCCCCGCTCGACCGAGATGACCCGGAGGGCGCCCTCCATGGCCGTGTCCGCCACGGCCAGTACGCCCTCGGCCGCGTCGTACAGGGTCCCGCCCAGCTCATCGGCCAGTTCCGAGAGCGGGGCCTCGATCGCGCTCCGGTCGAGCCGGTTCCGGCCCCCGAGGAAGACGTCGGGCGGCAGTCGACCGAGCCAGACGTGGGCGTCGGTGACCGTGACCGCGGTGCCGCCCCTGCCGTAGCAGATCGGGCCCGGGTCGGCCCCCGCGCTCCGGGGACCGACACGGAGCGCGCCGCCGGCGTCGACCCAGGCGATGCTGCCGCCGCCGGCGCCCACGGTGTGGATGTCGATGACGGGGATCGCGACCGGAACCCCGGCGATCCCGAACTCGCGGGTCCGCTGCGGGGCGCCCGGACACAGCGATACGTCGGTGGACGTCCCGCCCATGTCGAACGTGATGATGTCGCGGAGCTCCGCATCGCCGGCGACGCGGAGCGCGCCCACGACACCGCCCGCGGGCCCGCTGAGCACCGTGTGCACGGCCTCCCGCCGGGCGCGCGCGACCGGGATAGCGCCGCCGCCGGAGCCCATGATCCGGATCCGGTCGGCGCCGGCGTCCCGGTCGAGGCGGCCGAGGTAGGTGTCCATGCGGGGCGCGATGTAGGCGTTGATGACGGTCGTTGCGGTGCGCTCGTACTCCCGGTACTCCGGGAGCAGCCGCGACGAGACCGAGACGGGCACGCCGAGGCCCTCGAGCGCTTCCGCGACCCGGTCCTCGTGGGCGGGGTCCGCGTAGCTGTGGAGTAGGCAGACGGCCACCGACTCCGCGTCGGCGAGGAGCTCGGTGAGGCCCTGGATCTCGTCCGGGTCCAGCGCCGCCACCTCTTCGCCCGCGGGCCCCAGTCGGCCGGCGACGCCGTGGCGGTCTTCGCGGGCCACCAGCGGCTCCGGGCGATGCCCGACGATGGCGTAGAGCTGCGGCCGGTTCTGTCGCCCGATCTCGATGATGTCCTCGAATCCGCGATTGGTCACCAGCGCCACCCGGGCGCCGGTGCGCTCGAGCAGCGTATTGGTGGCCACGGTGGATCCGTGCACGAGCGTGAAGGAGGAGGACCGGTCCGCGTCGGTGTCGCCGGCAGCGCGGACCCTGCGGATACCGTCGAGCACGGCCCGCGCCGGGTCGTCGGGTGTGGACGGGACTTTGAGGACCGTCAGCCGGCCGTCCACCACGGCGACGACGTCGGTGAACGTGCCGCCGGTGTCCACGGCGATGATTGACACCCCGTTCGCATCTCCTGACATTCGCGGCTCCATGATCCGTCCCGACTTCGATACCTTCGTCACCCTCGCCGAGCAGGGCGACCTGGTGGCGGTGACGCGCGCGTTCCCGTTCGACACGGAGACAGCGGTCACCGCGTACGCCAAGCTCCGTCGTCCGCCGTTCGGGTTCCTTCTCGAGTCCGTGACGGGCGGCGAGCGCTGGGCCCGCTGGACCTTCCTGGGCACCGAGCCCAGGGAGGCGTGGCGGGCCGACCGGGGCGACGGCGGCGCCGTGATCCGCCGGTGGACGCCCGGCGCCGGCTGGGGCGACCCCGTCACCGTCGACGACCCGATCGCCGACCTGGCCGACCTGCTCCGCGCCCGGACCCCGGTGACGCCGCCGGGCGTGCCCCGCCTCTTCGGCGGCGCCGTCGGCTACCTGGGCTACGATGTGGTCCGCTACATCGAGCGGCTGCCGGACGCGCCGCCGGACCCGCTGGGGCTGCCGGAGGCCGTGCTCATGCTCACCGACGTGGTGCTGGCCGTCGATAATGTCTACGGCAAGGCGGTGGCGATCGCCACCGTGGACGTGTCCGGCGTAGCGGACCGGGCCGAGCTCCGGGAGCGCTACGACGAGGCGTTGGGCAGGATCGGGGCGTTGATCGGACGTCTGGACTCGGAGGCTGGCCCGG
>JAWVYT010000053.1:0-9406 GCA_033722595.1 Longimicrobiales bacterium | reverse complement strand
CGGCTCCGGCGCTTCCTCGTCAGGCTCCGCCGCGGCCAGCTCCTCCACGTTCAGATCGGCCTCGCCCCCGGCCTCCGGTACCAGCTCGTCGTCCGGCTCGTAGCTCTCGTCCAGCAGCGGCAGCGGCTCGGCTTCTTCCTCGTCCTCGACGTCCGCGGCCTGCTCTTCGGGCGCCCCGGCGTCGAAGGTCTCGAGACCGCCCAGCGTGTCCGACTCGGGCGCCTCCGCCTCCGCGGCCGCCCGCTCGCCGTGGGAGACCTCGAGCCCGGTGACTTCCGCGGCCCCGGCCCCCGGCCCCGTCGATTCCTCGACCCCCGCGGTCTCCGCCGTCGACTCCAGCCCCTCGATCCCCTCGACGGCCCCTTCCTCCACCGCGTCGGGCCGCGTCTCCAGCCCCTCCAGCGTGTCCGGCGGCGACACCTCGCCCGTCACCTCCGCGGCCGTGGTCTCGAGCGGCTCGGCGATGCCCACCTCCCCGGCCTCTTCCTGCTCATCCGATGGCGCTTCCGCGGCTTCGGCTCCCGCTTCTTCCGACCGCTCCTCCCCGGGCTCCAGCGTGGGGATCGCGGAACCCTCCTCCGCGTCGGTCGGCGGCTCCGGGTCCGGCTCGGCCGTGAGGTCCACGCCCGGGTCGATGTCCTTCGCCCGGGTCGCCACGGCCGCCGCGGCCTCGGCATCGCCGGCGAGGACCCGCATCCGGTACGCGGCCCGGAGCTGCTCCATCGCCTCGTCCTCGCGGCCGTGGGTGACCAGCTGCTGGGCCAGCAGCTCGCGGACTTCGGGGTCATCGGAGAGCTCGGCGAACTCCTCCAGGCCGGTGAGCGCGGCCTCCACCTCGCCCACGGCGACCTGCCGCTCCGCGTACTCCAGGATCCACCGACGGGCGTCGGTCTCGAACCCCTGCTCCGAGCAGAGGCGGCTCAGCTTGAGGTAGATCGGGGCCCGGTTCGGGCGGTGGCGGAGCGCCTTGTTGCAGAGCGCGATGGCGTTGTTGTACAGGCCCTGCTCGGCGTACTTGTCGGCGGCCCGCTCGTAGTACTCCACGGCGTCGTCGACGCGGCCGATCCGGAGGTTGAGATCGCCGATCCGGTTGAAGAGGCCCAGGTCGAGGTCCAGGCTCTCCTCGTCCGCCTGCTTGTCGAGGACCTGGCGGTACGCCTCGATGGCGGCCTGCCAGTCCTCCTTCTGCTCGTGCTTGCGAGCCTTGTCCTTCAGCTTGGCGATCGACGTCATGCCTTCCCAATCGAACGGAGCCTCGGGGCTGCCTGGCGAACGTACTGCTACCCGGCCGGGCTGCGACCGGTCCCGGGCCCGTCCAGCCCCGGGCACACGCCCGCGCTGCCGGGGGCCGGAACGCCCTGTCGGCACGAGCGGGCGTACTGTCTCAGGGCGTCCCGGCCCCTCGTGGCTGGGAAGATACCCCCCGCGCAGGCGCGGAACAAGCGCTCACGCGACCGCTTCGCCGCCCTTGAAGACGGTGCGGGCCAGGCGGATACCGTACCGATACGGGATCTGTCGGTAGTCGGGCGCGTTCCAGACCACGAGGTCGGCCCGCTGGCCCTCCGCGAGCGTCCCCCGGTCCTCGAGGCGCAGCGCCCTGGCCCCACCCCGGGTGGCCGCGACCAGCGCCTCCAGCGGCGTCATCCCCATCTGGGAGCACGCCATGGTGAGCACCAGCGGCAGGCTCGGGGAAGCCGACGAGCCGGGGTTGAAGTCCGTGGCCAGCGCCACCTCCGCCCCCGCGTCCAGCAGCCGACGGGCCGGCGCGTACGCCGTCCGTCCCAGGAAGAACAGGGTCCCCGGCAGCAGCGTCGCCACGGTCGGTGACCCGGCCAGCGCCGCGATCCCCGCGTCGCGGATCGCCCCGAGGTGGTCCGCCGACGCGGCGCCCAGCTCCGCGGCCAGCTCGGCGCCGCCGGACGGCTCCAGCTCGTCGGCGTGGAGCTTCGGGGTCAGCCCGTGCGCCCGGCCCGCCTCCAGGATCCGCCGGGTCTCCGTCCCATCGAACACACCGGGCTCCATGAACACGTCGCAGAACCGCGCCACGCCCTGCTCCGCGACCCGGGGGATCATCTCCTCCACCACGAGGTCGATGTAGGCGGCACGCCGGTCCCGGTACTCCGGCGGCACCTCGTGGGCGCCCAGGAACGTGCCCACCAGATCGAGCGGACCCTCGGCGTCCAGCCGGTCCACGACGGCCAGCATCTTCAGCTCGTCGTCGACCGTCAGCCCGTACCCGCTCTTCACCTCCACGGTGGTGGTCCCGAAGGCCAGCACGTCCCGCAGCCGATCCCGGGTCAGCGCCACGAGCTCGTCCTCGGAGCGCTCCCGGAGGTCCCGCACCGACGCGTTGATCCCGCCCCCCTGTCGGGCGATCTCCATGTACGGCACGCCCCGGGCCCGGAGCGCGTACTCGTCCGCCCGCCACCGGCCGAACACGGCGTGGGTGTGGGAGTCGACCAGGCCGGGCGTCAGCACCCCGCCGGCGCAGTCCACGCGCTCGGCCTCCGGGTACCGCGCCTCGAGGGCGCCCTGCGGCCCCACCGCCGCGATGACTCCCCGGTCCACGGCCACGGCCGCGGCCCCGAGTACCACGCGGTCCTCGGCCGCTTCGCACGTGACGACCTGGGCGGCGTCGACGAACAGCTTCACGACGCCCCGCCCGTCTCCCGCCATACCCCGGCGAACGCGCCATCGCGGACCAGCGCCTCCACCGCGGCGATGTCGGGGCCCATGACCCGGTCGCGGTCGAGCGGCGTCACCCGCTCCCGGACCCGCCGATAGGCCACGTCGACGCCGGCCCCGGGTCGGAGCGGCTTCAGGAACTCGAGCCCCTGCGCGGCCGCCAGCAGCTCCAGCGCCAGCACCGTCTCCAGCAGCCGCACGGCGTCCCGGGCCTGACGCGCGGCCGTCATCCCCATGGAGACGTGGTCCTCCTTGTTGGCGTCGGTGGGGATCGAGTCCGTGGACGCGGGCGCCGCCAGCAGCCGGATCTCGTTGACCAGGCTCGCCGCAACGATCTGCGGCACCATGAACCCGGAGTTGGTCCCGGGCTCCGGCGTGAGGAACGCCGGCAGCCCGGACAGGTCCGGGTCGACGAGGCGGGCGAGCCGTCGCTCGCTGATCGCCGCCAGGTCGGCGCACGCCATGGCCACCAGGTCCAGCGCCTGGGCCACCGGCTGGCCGTGGAAGTTGCCGCCGCTCAGGATCCGGCCGTCCTCCGGGAAGATGAGCGGGTTGTCGGTGGCGCTGTTCGCCTCCACCTCCAGCACCTCCCGGGCGTATCGGAACGCCTGCCGGGCCGCGCCGTGGACCTGGGGCATGCACCGGATCGAGTACGCGTCCTGGACCCGCGGGTCCCCCTCCCGGTGCGACTCCCGGATCTCCGACGCCGCCATGAGCGCACGCAGGCGACGGGCGCTCTCCGCCTGACCCGGCTGCGGCCGCGCCCGCTGGATCGCCTCGTCGAACGGATCCGGCGTGCCCGTCATGGCCTCGAGGCTCATGGCGCCCGCGACCTCCGCCGTCTCCACCGCCCGCTCCGCGGCGAGCAGCGCCAGGGCGCCGACGCCCGTCATCGCCTGGGTCCCGTTGTTCAGCGCCAGACCCTCCTTCGCCGCCAGCCGGAGCGGCGCCAGCCCCGCCGACGCCAAGGCCTCGGCGGCCGGCAGACGCTCGCCCTCCACCCGCACGTCACCCTCCCCCATCAGCGCCAGCGCGATGTGGGACAGCGGTGCCAGGTCGCCCGACGCGCCCACACTGCCCCGGCTGGGGACCACCGGCAGGATCCCGTGGTTCAGCAGGTCCAGGATCCGCTCGATCACCACCGGCCGGACCCCGGAGCGGCCCAACGCGAGCACGTTCGCCCGCAGCACCATGATGGCCCGGACCTCGGCGTCCGGCAGCGGCTCCCCGACCCCGGCCGCGTGGCTCCGGATCAGGTTCTCCTGCAGCTCGGTGATCCGGTCCGTGGGGATGACGACCTCGGCCAGCGCCCCGAACCCCGTGGTCAGCCCGTAGACGACCCGCCCCTCGGCGACCGCGTCGTCCACCACCTTCCGGGCCGCCTCGATCCGGGGTCGGGCCTCGTCGGCCAGGACCACCTCGAGCCGGGGATCGACCGCCGCCCGCTCCACCTCCTCCAGCGTGAGCCGGTCCCCGTACAGCGTGAGTGTGCTCATGCCGGCAACCTAGAGGGCGCCGGCGACCTTTCACAAGCCGAGCGCCCCGGCCCCCGATCGGCCCCCGGTCCGCCTCCCGCCGGCCGGCTCGTCAGCCGCGCAGCACCCCCCGAATCGACCTATCGGGGGACGACGCCGCCGGGCCGGCCGGGGGCGGGCACGGCGCCACCACGCGTCCGCTGGTCGTAGTCCAGCTTCAGGTCCCGGTTGTCCCGCAGCTCCACCCGGAACTGGAACGCGAAGTTGCCGTTCCGGGCCTTCAGGAAGTCGAAGTTCGCCTGCCAGCGGTGCAGGTCCCGGGTCAGCGTGAGGATGTGGTCGGCGAACCGGCTCTCGGTGAACGAGTACGACGTGCTCCACCGCACACTCCAGTGCTCCGTCGGGTCGAAGCTGACGTTGGCCCGCACCAGCTGGCTGCCGGAATCGGCGAGCCCCGTACCCGCCTGCGCCCGGCTCCGCTGCAGCGAGTATGACAGCGCCGCCCGCCACCGCCCGGTGCCGCCGGACTCCATCCCGATTCCGCCCCGATCCTCGTTGCCGGGCACCACGCCGCCGAACCCGCCGCCCCGCCGATCTGCGCTGGCCTCCGCCCCGACGTCCATCACCTCGGGCTCCGGCTGGACGGTGTCCTGCGGCTCCTCGGCCGGCTCGGCCTCACCGGCGCTGAGCCCCAGGAACCGGAACAGCCAGAAGTCGCTGTCGATGCTGAACGATGTCGACAGGTTCGTCAGGAACGGCGAGAAGGTCCGGGGCGCCGGCCCTCCGTCCTCGGGCGTCTCGCCCACCTCGAAGAGGTCGTGCGTCATGCTCAGCTGGAGCCCCTGGACCAGGTCCGACCGGATCGAGTTCGTGATCCGCGTGGTCTGGAAGCCCCGCCCGTCCTCCTCGGCCGCCACGAAGTCGTACCGGAGCGGTGTGCCCGTGTTGATGGCGAGCAGCGTGATCTTCTCCGCCTGCGGCAGCCGGCGCGGCTCGCCGGGCTGCCCGACCACGCTGTCGGCGGCGACGGTGTCATCGCTCTCCACCTTCGCCTCGAACGTCTGGTTGAACGACAGCGTCAGCTCGTTCCGCTGCCGCAGGTTCAGCGTGCCGAACACGCTGTCCTGGAGCGCCGTGGTCGTGGGCTTCGGCGAGTAGGACCACCGGAGCGTCGGCGCGATCTTGTGCCGGATCCGGCTGTACCGGGCGAACCCGGGCCAGAAGCCGTAGATCGCTGTGGTCAGGCTGGCCCCGGCCGACAGCCGGACCGGCTGCGCGACGAACCCCGACGGGCTGCCGGCGTTCAGCTCGTCGAGCCAGTGCCGGGTGCTGTCGTCGCGGATATACGTCCCGTTGACCGAGACGGACGGGTTGAGCGTGGTCCCGATCCAGAGCGCCTGCTGGAAGCCCACCGACGTGGACCAGCCCACCGTCTCGCTCGTCGATGCCGGGTCCGGGACGCCGGGCGGCGAGAAGAGGTCCACGCCGAGCAGGCTCTCCGCGCTCGTCAGCGACGGGTCCGTCCCGGACGCGTCCCGCCGGGCGCCGAGCTCCTCCCGCCGGTAGTCGACGTTCTGCCCGAAGCTGAACTTGCCGACCGACAGCGACTGGTTGATCGAGCTGTTCAGCGTCTCGCTGTCCCGCAGGTTCGGCTGCAGCGCTTCCGACACGTCCCGGCTCCGGCGCGTGGCGTTCCCGCTGCCCCGCCACGTGATGTCCATCCCGTCCTCGCTGCTGTAGATCGTCACCGGCGAGAGCGACAGCTGCAGCGAGGGCAGCGTCCAGTCGACCTGCTCCGTGCTCAGCTGCTGCTGACGGTCGGCGCCCAGCGTCACCGAGCCCCAGTCGAAGGTCCGGTTCGCGCTGGCGCTCGACCGGATCGTCTGGTTCAGCTCCCGGGGGTCGAACGAGTTCCTCCGGACGAAGTCGGTGGACGACGCGTACCGGGCGTCCAGCCGCAGCCGCGTCCGCTCGTCCGGCTGCCAGCTGTTCGACGTGTTCAGCGTGAACTCCCGGCCCGCCGGCACGCCCTCCTGCTGCCGCCAGTAGTGCTTCGCCGTCAGGCTGCCCTGCAGGAACTGACGCCGCCAGTAGTAGCTCAGCGCGCCCTCCACCGCCGTCCAGTTCCCGGCCCACCACTCGAACGTGCCCCGAGCGCTCGCGTAGTCGTTGATCGCCCAGTAGAACCCCACGTTCGAGATCCGGCGGCTGTAGCCCGTGTTGTTCCGCACGATGTCGTTCACGCCGAACTGCGGGACCAGCAGCCCGCTCCGCCGGCCCCGCTTCATGCTCTGGACCATCCACGGGAGCCAGAACACGGGCACGTCCTCGAACTGGAGCGTCACGTCCCGGGCCACCAGCATCTCGCCCTCGACCATCTTCAGCGATCGCGCCTGGAACGCGTAGTGCGGGTGATCCAGGTCGCACGAGGTGAACTCGGCCCGCCGCCCGTAGAGCGTGTTGGACTCCTCCCCGGCCAGGACGAAGACCCGGTTGTCCGCGCCCCGGACGTACCATGTCCCCTGCTGCGTGAACTTCGTCCGGGCGCCCTCCGCCATCCCCACGTCCCGCTCGATGTCGAAGCAGACGCGACGACTCTCCACCGGCTCCGTCTCGCCCGAGAGGACCGGCGCACCGTACCCGCACACCACCCCGCTCTCGCCGTCGTAGACCAGGAGCGAGTCCGTGGCCAGCGCGCTCCGCTCCCGGCTGATCCGCGACTCGCCCGATAGCCGGAGCTGGTTGCTGTCCGCCCAGAAGACCGCGGTCTGCCCGGAGTACTCGGTCGTCACGTACCCCTCCAGCGCCTGCAGCTGCTCGCGGACCGCCTCCTCCCGCACCGGGCCTGGGTCCGCCCGCGCAGCGGCCGTGTCCCTTCGCCCGAGTCGGAGCGGCCGCTCCAGCGGCCACCGGGTCGTGTCCGGCAGCTCCGGTCGGAGGCGGCCGGGCGGCACCACCCCGCCCACGCCCGCCAGCGAGTCCGGCGCCTCGGCCGCCGGAGCCGCCGTATCCGACGGCGGGGCGCGCTGCACTGGCTCCCCGCCCGGACTTTCCGCCCGAAGCGTGTCCGCCCTGAGACGGTCCGGCGTCAGGCTGTCCGCCCCGAGACTGTCCGCGCTGGGACTGTCCGCCCGCAGGCTGTCCGCCCTGAGGCTGTCCGCCGCGAGGCTGTCCGCCCGCAGGCTGTCCACCGTCGCGCTGTCCGGCTGGATCGGCGTGCGGGGGAGGGCGCGGAGCCGACGCAGCGCTCGCTCCCGGAGGGTGAGGGTCGTATCCGCCGGGACGGTATCAGCCGAAAGGGTGCCGGCCCGGGCGGTGTCCGCGGCCGTCCCCTGCTGGGCACCGGCCGGGTCGGGCGCGGCGAGGGCGGCGAGCACGGCGAGGAGGGCGAGCAGCGTGGGGCACGACCGGTCGCCGGCCCGGCGACGCGTCGTATCGGCTCGGTTCGCTAGCTGCCCGCCCACTGGTCCGCGTGCTCCTCTTCCAATCTGGCTGCCCGTTTCTCCCGCCGTCGCTCCACCACCCGCGCCAGCCAGATCCCCAGCTCGTAGAGCAGGAGCAGCGGCACCATGAGGAACACTGTGAGGATAACCACATCCCCCGGCGTGATGAAGCTGGCCACCACCGTGATGATGACGATGGCCCAGCGGCGCCCCTTCTTCAGCATCGCCGTGTCCACTACGCCGACCACAGCCAGCACCAGCATGACCACGGGCAGCTCGAACACGAGCCCGAAGCCCAGGAGCGTCCGGACCACCACTGCCATATAGGGCCCGATGGTGATGTTCTGTTCCAGCGCCTGCTGCTGGAACTGGGCGAAGAACTGGAACATCAGGGGGAGCGCCACGAAGTACGACAGCGCCATCCCGGACAGGAAGAGGACCAGTCCGAAGTAGAGGGCGGGCACGATCGCCCGCTTCTCCTCCGGCAGGAGCGCCGGCGCCAGGAAGATCCAGACCTGGTAGATCACCACGGGCGACGCCAGGATGATCCCCGTGGTCAGCGTGAGCTTCAGCGTGACGATGAACGGGTCCGCCGGGCTCAGGTACGCCAGCTTGCCGTCCTCCAGCAGCGGGCGCATCGGCTCGATCAGGAGCCCCAGGACGTCGAACCGGGTGACCAGGAACCAGCCGATGACGGCCCCGACCGCCACGGCCAGCAGGCTCCAGAGGATGCGCCACCGGAGCTCCTCGAGATGGTCGAGGAACGGCATCTCCTCGGCACCGGACGGTCGCTTCCGGAACGCCTTGATGCGGTCCTTCACGGGGTCCTTCAGAGGGGCAGCTCCTCCTGGCTCTTCTGCTGCTCGAGGCGGGCCCGGGCCTCGTTCAGGTCCTCGAGCTCCTCCACGAACTCGTCGATGTCCTGGAAGTTGCGGTACACCGACGCGAAGCGCACGTACGCCACGTAGTCCCGCTCCCGGAGCTGCGTCATGACCAGCTCACCCAGCGCCCGGCTCGGGATCTGGTCCCGGTCGCCGATCTCGTCCTCGATGGCGTCGACCATCGCCTCGATCTCCGCCCCCGTGACCGGCCGCTTCACGCACGGCAGCCGGATCGAGCGGTGCAGCTTCTCCCGGTCGAAGCCCTCCACCGTGCCATCGGTCTTGATGACCTGGACGGGGCGCTCCTCGATGGTCTCGTAGGTCGTGAACCGCTGGCCGCACGCGTCGCATTCACGACGACGGCGGATCGCCCGACCCTCCCGGCTGGTCCGGGAGTCCACCACCCGGTCCTCCGTCTCGTGGCAGTACGGACAGCGCATCGGTCAGCTCAGAGGCACCACGCCATCACCCGGCCAAGACGACAATCGTGCGTCATGCTCTTGCATCTTGCACTCTTGCACTCTTGCACTCTTGCCTACCCGATCCGCTCCAGCGCCGCCTCGGCGAGCCGCCGGGCGTCGGAGTTCGGGTAGCCAGAGACCACGCGCCGGAAGTACTCCGTCGCCCGCTCGCGACTGCCCTGCTGCTCGGCGACGACGCCCGCGCGGTAGAGCGCTCGCGGCGCCGCGTCCGAGTCCTGGTACCGTCGGACCACCTCGTCGAACGTGGTCAGCGCACGGTCGAACGCGCCCTCCAGGACGTACGTCTCCCCGATCTGGAAGAGCGCCTGCGGTGCCAGCTCGGTCGCGGGGAAGCTGTCCACCACCGCCTGGAACGCCTGCCGGGCCGTGGCCGCGTTGCCCCGGTCCATCTGCTCCAGCCCGATGTCGTAGAACTCCTGGGCCATGCTGAACGTGTCCGG
>JAWVYT010000052.1:0-9551 GCA_033722595.1 Longimicrobiales bacterium | reverse complement strand
TCCTTCATGGCGCTGATCTTCTTGTCGTGGATCAGGACCATCGCGTCCTCGAGCACGGCCTCCATCCGCTCGGAGTCCGTCACGAAGTACGGCGACAGGTAGCCACGGTCGAACTGCATCCCCTCGACCGTCTCCAGCGTGGTCTCGAGGCCCTTCGCCTCCTCGACCGTGATCACGCCATCCTTGCCGACCTTCTCCATCGCGTCGGCGATCAGCTCGCCGATCTCGTGGTCGTTGTTCGCGCTGATGGCGCCGACCTGCGCGATCTCCTTCTTGCCCTTCGTCTCCACCGACAGGTTGGCCAGCTCCTCCACGACCTTGTCCACGGCCGTGTCGATGCCCCGACGAATGCTCATCGGGTTCGCACCCGCCGTCACGTTCTTCAGACCCTCGCGGAAGATGGCCTGCGCCAGCACCGTCGCCGTCGTCGTGCCGTCACCGGCCAGGTCGCTCGTCTTCGTCGCGACCTCCTTCACCATCTGGGCTCCCATGTTCTCCACGGGGTCCTCCAGCTCGACCTCCTTCGCCACCGTCACTCCATCCTTCGTGACCGTGGGAGAGCCGAACTTCCGGTCCAGCACCACGTTCCGACCGCGCGGGCCCAGCGTCACCTTCACCGCCCGGGCCAGCTTGTCGACACCCTTCTTCAGCCGTGCACGGGCCTCGGTGTCGAACTCGAGCTCCTTCGCCATATGCGTTGCCTCCAGTTGCTAGTTCGTGTCCCGTTCGCTTCGATCCATCGTCCCGACGATCAGCCTCAGCCGATCACCGCCAGGACATCCGTCTCCCGGAGGATCAGGTACTCGGTGCCCTCCACCGTCACCTCGGTCCCGCTGTACTTCCCGTACAGGACCTTGTCCCCCGCGCTCAGCTCCATATCGACACGGGTCCCGTCGTCGCTCACGCGACCCGGGCCCACGGCGACGACCTCGCCCTGCTGGGGCTTCTCCTTCGCCGTGTCGGGGATGTAGAGCCCACCCCGCATCTCTTCCGTCTCGTCGAGCGGCTTCACTACCACCCGATCCGCCAGCGGCTTGATGTTCACCGCGGAAGCAGTGGCCATGGATCTTCCTCCGTCGTTGCTGTTTGAAGTGTGTTTCGAACCGTCGGACTCGCGCTTGTTAGCACTCTCACACATCGAGTGCTAACGGCCGCGCCAAGAGTAGGCGGGCACTCGATTAACGTCAAGGCCCGCGGTCGGCCTTCTTACCCATGCACACGCCGTGCCCACGTGCATTGTCAGAACGGCAGGGTTCGGCGTGCCGGAGTGACAGGCTGCCGTGCGGGGTCCGGCCCAACCCCGTCCCGTGGTCGTCCGCCCTCCGGGATCACCCGGCGTCGGGCGGTCCGGAGCGGCCGAGGACGAAGGCGAGCCGGCCGAGGAGGAGCAGCCCTGCGATCCCACCGATGACGACCAGCGTGGTCGGGTCGCGGTGGTACAGGTCGAGGACGAGTGCGGCCACGGCTCCGACGCATCCGAGTCCTCCGACCACGGGGATCAGCCGTCCCCATCCGGAGAAGACGGAGTGGGCCGCGGCCGCGCCGTTGACCACGACGAACACGGCGAGGAAGACGAGGCTGGAGAAGTGGGTGATCTGACCGAGGTCGGCCGTCGCCTGGATGGTGAGAGCGGCGAGTGCGGTGAAGGCGACGAAGGCCACGGGCACGCCGCCGCGCTTCCATCGTCCCACGAGGCCCGGCAGCTCCTCGTCGCGGGTGACGCGGAGGGCGAGGCGTGCGGAGGCGAAGATGGTGGCGTTGATGGCGGAGGCGGTGGAGAACACGGCGGCCACGAGCACGGCGGTGATGCCGACGCGTCCGAGGACGGGCTCGGCGGCGTAGGCGAGGACGGTCTCGGCGTGCTCGGCGATGAACCCGTCGCTGAGGGTGCCGGTGGTGACGAACGCGACGAGCATGTAGATGGCGGTCGTGGCGGGGATGGCGATGTAGATCGCCCGGGGGAGGTTGGCCTGGTGCTCCCTGATGTCGTCGTAGTCGTAGGTGAGGAGCTGGAACCCTTCGTACGCGACGAAGATGAGCCCGGCGGTGGTGAGGATCCCGCCCCCGCCGGTCTCGAGGACGGGGAGGGCCTGGTCGGGGTCCAGGACGAAGAGTCCCGCTGCGGCCACGGCCAGGAGGATGGCGATCTTCCCGAAGACGAGGATGTCTTCGGCCACGCCGGACTCCCGTACGCCCACCAGGTTGAGGGCGGAGAGTCCGAGGATGATGGCGGCGCCGAGGATCCCCTTCCCGAGGCCGTCGATCCCGATGAGGTCTCCGCCGTAGGACGCGAAGGCGTGGGCGTAGAGGGCGACGGTGAAGACGTAGCCGAGGAGGAGGAACCAGGAGACGGTGCCGGCGGCGTCCGGCCCGAGGATCCGCTCCACGTAGCTGAAGCTGCCGCCGGGCTCGTCGAACGCCACGGTCAGGCGGCTGTAGGAGAGGCCGGTGAGGAACGCCAGCAGTCCGGCGATCCCGAACGCGAGGAAGGTGGCGTTGCCTGCCTCCTCGACGCCCTTCCCCAGGACGGCGAAGATCCCGCCGCCGATCATCCCGCCCATGGCCATGGCGACGGCGTCGAGGAGGGAGAGCTTCTCGCCGCCGTTCCCGCGCTCCGACCCGGCCATGGGCTAGGAGCGTCCGCCCCGGTCCCCGAGCAGCAGGCGCAGCCCGTGCAGCGTGAGGAACGGCTCGACCCGGTCGATGGTGGCGGAATGCGGGGCGAGGAACGGCGCGAGGCCGCCGGTGGCGACGACCAGCGGGTCGGCGCCCCACTCCTCGCGGATCCGGCGGACGATGCCGTCGATGGCGTCGACCGCCCCGAAGAAGATCCCGCTCTGGAGCGCCGAATCGGTCCGGCGACCGATGACGCCGGTCGGCGGCTCGATGTCGACGCTGGGCAGCTTGGCCGTCCGGCGGGTCAGCGTCGCGGCGCCCGTCCGCACGCCCGGCGCGATCACGCCGCCCTTGAAGACGCCATCGGCGGTGATGCAGTCGAAGGTGGTGGCCGTGCCGAGGTCCACGACGATGGTGTCCCGTCCGTACAGCCGGGACGCGGCCAGCGTATTCGCGATCCGGTCGGCGCCGACGGTCAGCGGCTCCTCCACGTCGAGGGCCACCGGCAGGTCGGGGGTCGAGGGGTCGAGCACGAGGGCTTCCACGCCGACGTGGCGTTCGCACGCCCGGGCCAGCGCGTGGGTGAGGGGCGGGACCACCGAGGCCAGCACGGCCCCCGTCACGTCCTCGGGCTCGACGCCGCTCTCCCGCAGGATGGAGCGGATCAGGAGCCCGTACTCGTCCACGGTGCGTTCAGGCCGCGTCGAGAGCCGCCAGTGGGCGGTCAGCTCGTCGGCGCGGAAGATCCCCAGGACGGTGTCGGTGTTGCCGATGTCGAATGTCAGGATCATATCGATTCTCCCGCGTCGGGCTCGACGACGCGAACGGTGCCGGAGACGACGCGCGTCGACCGGCCCTCGTCGCCGGCCAGCCGCAGCGCCCCATCGGGCTCCACGCCTCGGGCGACGCCCCTCTTCTCCGCGTCCACGGTGACCCGCCGGCCCCGGAGCACGTCCCGGGCCCGGAACGCGTCGAGCTCGACCGGGTCGAGCCGCCCCTCGCGGCGGTCCAGGACGCGCAGCCATTCCTGCACGACCCGGCCCGCGAGCCGGGGTATGGATACCGCCGCTCCGTGCCGGGCCGCCAGGGACGTGGCCCGGCCGGCGAGCGCGCCGGTCCACGCGTCGTCGGGCTGCAGGACGTTGACCCCCGTCCCCGCCACCACGTACGCCGGTCGCTCGCCCTCCACGGCGCCTTCACAGAGCATGCCGCCGACCTTGAGCCCGTCGATCATCAGGTCGTTGGGCCACTTGAGCCCGACGGCCACCGGCGCGATCTCCTCGATGGCCCGGGCCACGGCGAGCCCCAGACGGATCGACAGCACGGACTCGGCCTCCAGCGAGCGGGGGCGGGCGACCATGGACAGGATCAGGCTCTGGCCCGGGTCCGAGCGCCAGACCCGGCCCCGGCGACCCCGGCCCCGCGTCTGCTCGTCCGCGACCACCGTGCTCCCCTGCTCCGCGCCGTCCTCGGCCATGCCGCGCGCGATGTCGTTCGTGGAGCCCACGCTCTCATAGACGCGCAGCGTCGGCACGCCCCACGCCCGGCGCCACTCCTCGACCGCCCGCCCGTGCCACTCCCGACGCTCCCGGTCCACGGTCAGGTCAGGTACAGGTAGCCGAGGAAGAAGAGGCCCGCGCCCCACACGTACCAGGCGAAGTGGTGGAACCCCTGGCGGCGGACCAGCCAGACCAGCGACTTGATGGCGGCGACCCCGGCGACGAGGGCCGTGACGAACGCCGCCACCAGCGGGCCGTCGACCGCCGCGCCCTCCAGCTCCGTGGCCTGGAGCACGGCGGCGCCCGCGATGGCCGGCAGCGACATCAGGAACGAGAACTCGGCGGCCCGCTCGCCGTCGAGCTGGAGCCACAGGCCTGCGGCGATCGTCGATCCGGACCGGGAGATCCCCGGCAGGAGCGCCAGGCACTGGGCCAGTCCCATGCCCACCGCCTGCGCGGTCCGCGGCTCGTGCACGGGCCGGTCCCGCCCGCCCCACGCGGTCGACCAGAGGATCCCGCCGGTGACCAGCAGCATGAAGCCGGTCACGTGCGGCGTATCGAACGCGGCGGCGATGGCGTCCTTGAAGAGGAACCCGATCACGGCCACCGGCAGCGTAGCCAGCGCCAGCATCCCGACGTAGCGGAGCGCGAGCCGGTCGCCGCGCACGCTGCCCACCAGGAGCCCGGCGAGCCGGACGCGATAGACCACCATCACGGAGAGGAGCGTGGCCACGTGGAGCACCACCTCCAGGAACACGCCGGGCGCCGGCACGCCGAGGAACGTCTGGGCCATGACCAGGTGCCCGGAGCTGGAGACGGGCAGAAACTCCGTCAGTCCCTGGACGAGGCCCAGGATCAGCGCGTCGGCGTAGCTCACCGGCCCAGGATCCGCCGGTAGTAGGCCTCGTACCGCGGGACGACCACCTTCGCCGCGAACGCGGTGGCCCGCTCCCGCGCGGCCCGGCTGTGCTCCTCCCACCGATCGCCCTCGAGGATCTCCAGCCCCGAGGCCGCCATGGCGTCCACGTCCCCCACGGGGTGCAGCCGGCCCGCCTCGCCGGTCACCACCTCCGGCAGCCCGCCCACGTCACTCCCCACCACGGGAACGCCGCACGCCATGGCCTCCAGCGCCACGAGCCCGAACGCCTCGTTGTCGCTGGGCAGGAGGAACAGGTCGGCGCACGCCAGGATATCCGCCACCGACTCCTGCTTCCCCAGGTAGACGACCCGCGCGTCGACGCCCTCGTCGGCCGCCACCTTCCGGGTGTGCCCCCGCTCGGGGCCGTCCCCGATGAACACCAGCTTCGCCGGCGTCTCCCGGGCGATCCGTGCGAAGATCCGGACCACGTCCGTCACCCGCTTCACCGACCGGAAGTTGGAGATGTGCATCACCACCTTCTCCGCGTCCGTCGCGAACTGGTCCCGGTGGCACGGCTCGATGTCCCGCCGGTAGATCTCCAGGTCGACGAAGTTCGGGATCACCTCGATGCTGTCGTCCGGCACGTCGAAGCGCTCCACCGTCTCCCGCTTCAGGAACTCGCTCACCGCCGTGATCCCGTCCGACTTCAGCAGGGAGAAGCGGACCACCGACTGGTACGACGGGTCGCGGCCGACCAGCGTGATGTCGGTCCCGTGCAGCGTGGTCACCACGCGGGGCCCCACCCCCTGCATCAGCTCCTTCGCGAGCCAGGCCGACGTGGCGTGCGGGATGGCGTAGTGCACGTGCAGGAGGTCCAGGTGGCGGCGCTCGGCGGTGTTCTGCATCTCCACGGCCAGCGCCAGCGAGTACGGCGGGTACTCGAAGAGCGGGTAGATGGGGACCTCGACCTCGTGGTAGTAGATGTTCTCCACGAAGCGGGAGAGACGGAACGGCTGGGCGTAGGTGATGAAGTGGACCTCGTGGCCCCGGTTCGCCAGCTCCATCCCCAGCTCCGTGGCCACCACGCCCGACCCGCCGTACACGGGGTAGCAGGTGATCCCGATCTTCAGGCTCTCGCCCATCGCTGCACCACCTCGTCCACCAGTTCGTCCGTCGGCCGGGTCCCGTCGAGCCAGACCGTGCGTGCCGGGTCGTCCGGCAGCTGGTTCCGGAACCACGTCAGCTGACGCCGGGCGTAGCCCCGGGTCCGGCTCCGGATCCGCTCGGCCGCCTCCTCCAGCGGGAGATCGCCCGCCAGGTACGCCGCGATCTCCGGGTAGCCCGTGGCCGTCATCCCGGGATCGTCGGGAGCGTAGCCCTCCGCCAGCATGCGCGCCACCTCGTCCACGAGGCCCGCCTCCAGCATGGCGTCCACCCGCCGGTTGATCCGCTCGTACAGCCGCTCCCTGGGCAGCGACAGGACGAAGACCAGGGCGTCCAACCCTTCCTCCTCCGCCGCCCGGTGCCGGTGCCACCAGCCCAGCGGGCGACCGGTCAGCAGCGCCATCTCCAGCGCCCGGAGCACCCGCTGCCGACCGCCGCTCTCCGCCAGCCGCTCCGCGCTCTCCGGGTCCAGCGTCTCCAGCCACGACCCGAGTGTCGCGTCGTCCTCCGCCTCCAGGAACGCGTTCAGCGCCTCCCGGCGTTCCCGGTCCATGGGCGGCTCCCGGAAGAGCGGGTCCGTCAGCGCCCGGAGGAAGAACCCGGTCCCGCCCACCAGCATCGGCACCTTCCCCCGCCCCCGGATCTCCCGGATCCACGCCCGGGCCTCCCGGGCGAACCGGCCCGCGCTGTACCGCGTGCCCGGGTCGACGAGGTCGAGCCCGTGGTGCGGCACCCGCGCCCGCTGCTCCGGCGTGGCCTTGGCGGTGCCGATGTCGAGATGACGGTAGACCTGCCGCGAGTCGGCCGAGATGATCTCGGCGTCGAGGCGCCGGGCGACGCTCAGGCTGAGCTCCGTCTTCCCGGCCCCGGTGGGGCCGGTGAGGACCAGGGCCTCGGGCCGTGACCCCGACCCCGCCCCGGCCCGGGGCGTCGACCCCGCTGCGCTCCGGGGCGCGTCCTGCGTCGAGGCCCCGTCCGGTCGCTCGTCCCGGTCAGCCATGCCGTCCGAACCGCCGCTCGAGCTCGTCGAGGGACAGCCGGACGACGGTCGGGCGGCCGTGGACGTCGTGGTACGGAAGCTCGGTGGCGAAGAGGTCGTCGAACAGCTCCCGCATCTCCTGCTCGCTCAGCCGCTGCCCCGCCTTGACCGCGCCCTTGCAGGCGAACGTCATGGCCAGTCGCTCGTACTGGTTCCGGGCCGCCCGCGTCAGCTCGCTGCCCTCGGCCAGCTCCACGAGCATCTCACGCAGGCACCGCTCCGCGTCGAACCAGGGGTGCGGGTTCGGCGCCGCGTGCACGATGACGGTCCGGCCGCCGAACGGTTCGGCCTCGAACCCGGCCTGCTCCAGCAGGGCCTGCGTGTCCTCCACCACCGCGTACTCCGCGGGCGAGAGCCGCAGCGTGATCGGGAACAGGAGCCGCTGGCTGGGGCGCCCCCCGGCATCGAAGTCCCGCATCAGCTCCTCGAACAGGATCCGCTCATGGGCCGAGTGCTGGTCGATGATCAGCAGCCCGCTCCGGGTCTCGGCCACGATGTAGGTGTCGTGGACCTGCCAGAGCACGTGACGCCGCTCCTCGGCCGCCGTGCCGGCCCCGTTCGTCTCCACGGCGGTGTCGGCGTCCACGGGCGAGGCCGAGACGAAGAACGCGAGCTGGCCTTCGGTCCCGGCCGACGGGCCCGCCCGCCCCCCGGCGCCGCGCCCCGCGTCGCCTCGGGGGCCGGCCCCCGGCCCGTCCCCCGGCGCCCGGATCTGCGGCGGCGTGGGCCGTCGGTCCAGCGTGGCCGAGCTCTCCACCGTGGCCATGGCGCCCCGGACGGCCGCCTCCACGGTGGCCTCCACCGCACCGGGGTCGCCGAACCGGACCTCCGCCTTGGCCGGGTGCACGTTGACGTCCACCGCTCCCTCCGGCACCTCCAGGTAGAGGAGCAGCGACGGCTTCGTGTTCTGCGGCACCGTGGTCTGGTAGCCGCGCTCCGCCGCCGCCACCAGGGACCGGTCGGTGAACGGGCGGCCGCCCACGAAGAGCTGCACCCGCCGGGGCCCCGTCACGGCCGCGTCCGGCCGCTCCACGAGCCCGGCCACCTCGATGCCGTTCCGGGCGTGGTCCACGGCCACCAGCGCGCCGGCGAACCCGTCGCCCCAGAGGTCGGCGGCCCGGCTGGCCAGGTCGCGGGCCGCCGGCAGCTCCATGAGGGTGCGGTCGTTCGACACCAGCCGGAACGCCGCCGAGAGGTTCGCCAGCGCGAGCCCCGTGAGCACGTCCGCGATCCCCCGGGTCTCCACCGCGGCGCTCTTCAGGAACTTGGCCCGGGCGGGGACGTTGAAGAAGAGGTTCCCGACCGTGACGGTGGTCCCGGGCTGCCGGGCGCAGTCCTCGACGCCCATGATCCGCCCGGCCGACACCCGTACGCGGGTCCCGACGCCGCCCGCCTCGGCCGTCTCCAGCGTGAGCCGGGACACCGACGCGATGGACGGCAGCGCCTCGCCGCGGAACCCGAACGTGCGCACGGCCCGGAGGTCGCCCTCGGTGGCGATCTTGCTGGTGGCGTGCCGATCCAGGGCCAGGAGCGCGTCCTCCCGGCCCATCCCGTGGCCGTCATCGCTGACCCGGATCTCCGTCTTCCCGCCGTTCCGGATCACCACGTCGACCCGGGTCGCCGCGGCGTCGAGGGCGTTCTCCACCAGCTCCTTCACCACCGACGACGGCCGCTCCACCACCTCGCCGGCGGCGATCTGGTTCGCCAGCGTGTCAGGCAGGATCTGGATCCGTCTGGTCATTCAGTCCAGCTGGTAGAAGGTCAGCGCGTTCCTCGTGGTCTGCTCCGCGACGGTCTCCAGCGGCTCGTCCCGCAGCTCGGCCACGGCCCGGGCCACGTCCACGACGTAGGCCGGCTCGTTCCGGCTCCCCCGGTGGGGGACCGGCGCCAGGTACGGGGCATCGGTCTCGATCAGCAGCCGGTCCGCGGGCGTCTCCGCGACCAACCCGGGGGTCTCGTAGCTCCGGAAGGTGATCAGACCGGAGAACGAGACGTACCACCCGGCCTCGATCCCGGCCTCGAAGAGCGCCGGCGCCCCGGCGAAGCAGTGGAGCACTCCGGTCACGCCCGGAGCGCTCCGGATCATGGAGATGGTATCGGCGTCCGCGTCCCGCGAGTGGACGACCACCGGCATCCCGGTCTCGGCGGCGAGCTCGAGGTGCCGGTCGAAGGACTCCCGCTGGATACGACGGGGCGAGTTGTCGTAGTAGTAGTCCAGCCCGGTCTCCCCGACGGCCACGACCCGGTCCTCCGTCTGGACCAGCTCCCGGACCCGGTCGAAGCCCGTGGGGTGGCGGGTCGCCGTGTGGGGATGGATCCCGGCCGTGGACCAGACCTCGAGGTCGCGAGCGATGCCCAGCGCCTTCTCGGCGTC
>JAWVYT010000051.1:0-9607 GCA_033722595.1 Longimicrobiales bacterium | reverse complement strand
GATCTGCAGCTTGCGTGATACCTCCGGCGACAGGCCCTGCACGTCCAGGTAGTCGGCCGCACGGGTCGCGAACTCCACGGACGCCGATAGGTACTCCTCAGTGGCTTCGGCCGCCAGGATCTCCGTGTCGTATATGATGTAAGTGGCCTGGACCCACGCCGCCCTTCCCGCCTTCTCCGACAGGTCGAGGAGGACCGCCTCCACGCTGTCGACGAAGGCCCGCGCCTCGGCCGCACGGTCCACGGCGGGCTCCGGCTCGATGGCGCTGATGGGTAGGGTGGTCTGCTGGGTGGATCCGCACGCGGCGAGGAGCGCCACCGCCGGGACGACGGCGAATCGGATCATTCGGCTATGCATCGGTTCCCTCCTGGAGGTCTCACGGGGTTCGCGGTACCAAAGCTACCATCCGGAGGGGGATCGGACACGGGGGACGGACACGAGGAACGGACACGGGTTCGGACACGAGGAGACGGACACGAGGAGACGGACACGAGGAGACGGACACGAGGAGACGGGTCGCGGAAGTGCGGGGGGCGCTCATACCTTTCAGGCATGCGACGACTGCTCCTCCTCGACTGCGACCAGTTCTTCGTCCAGTGCGCCCGGCTGGCCGACCCGGACGGCGCCGGGAAGGAGCCGCTCCTGCTGGTCGGGGGTACACCCGAGGGGCGGGGCGTGGTCACGTCCGCGTCCTACGAGACCCGGAAGTTCGGCTGCCGCTCGGCCATGCCCACGGCCCGGGCGCTCCGGCTCTGCCCCGAGGCGAAGGTGGTCCCGGTGCCCCGGGACCTCTGCCGCACGAAGAGCCGGGAGGTCCGAGCGGTGCTGAAGCGGTTCACGCCGCTCGTGGAGGCGGCCTCCATCGACGAGGCGTACCTGGACCTGTCCGGGACCGAAGCGCTCTACCATGACGAGCCGCTCGCCGACACCGCCCGGCGGATCCAGGCGGCGGTCGCGGAGGAGACGCAGATCACGGTCTCCATCGGCGGCGGCCCCACGCGGCTGGTCGCGAAGCTGGCGGCGGAGCAGGCCAAGCCGGCGGGCGTACACGTCGTGAACCCTGCGGACGCCGCGGAGTTCATGACCCGGTTCGAGCTCCGGGACATCCCCGGCGTGGGCCCCGTGCTGGCCGAGCGCCTGCGGACCATGGGGCTGGTGCACGTGACCGACGCGCTCGGGCTGGAGGAGTCGGAGCTGGAGGCGATGCTCGGGGCCGGGCGCGGCGCGTGGCTGTACGAGCGGATCCGGGGACGCGGCAGCGACGTCGTCCACCCCGACACCGAGGCCAAGTCCATGTCCCGGGAGGAGACCTTCCCCGAGGACCTGACCACCGACGAGGAGCTCGAACGGGAGCTGATGGCGCTCGCGATCCGGGTCGCATCCGACCTGCGGCGGCAGGGGCTGCGGGCCCGGACCGTCACCGTGAAGCTCAAGGACGCGGACTTCCGGCAGCGGACGGCCAGCCGGACCGTGGACCACCCGCTGGAGTCCGACCGCGCGATCCTGGGCGTGGCGAGGGAGCTGCTGGGAACGCTCCGTACGCGGCGACGGACCGGGGCCCGGCTGGTGGGCGTGGGCGTCTCTCAGTTCTCGACCGGCGAGGAGGGCACGCAGCTGGTGCTGTTCGACACCCACGCCAACCCGGCGCTGGAGACCGACCGGGACCGTCGACTGTCCAAAGTCGCCGACGAGCTTCGCGCGCGGTTCGGGAAGGACGCCATCCGTCCCGGCCGGCTCCTCTGAGAATACGGAACAGGTCTTACCCTATATCTCGTTGCACTGCAGCGAGTTACGAGAACCCGGGGATGGGGGCGAGGCATGGTCGATACGGACACGACGGACCGACCGACCCGATCTTACCCGCCCGGTGAGGCGGTGGCTCCGAGCGCGCGCAGCAGGTCGGCCGGGAGCCGACCGGTGAGCTCCAGGCGCACGCCGTCCCGAACGATGGTGACCGTTGCGAGCGCGCCCGTGACGGCGGCCAGGGAGTCCAGATCGGCCTCGAGGAGCGTGGGCGCCACGCCGGCCACATCGGCCATCTCGGCCGGTGCGGCGTCGGCGCGCAGCGCCGATCGGGTGCGGACCGCCTCCAGCTCCGACTCCTCGCCGGCCTTGGCCACTGCGTCCCCCGTCGTCCGGCTCTGCACGACGAGCACCTCCACACCGTCGCGCAGCACCTGACGGGTCCGTACCCGCCCGTCGGCCGTCTCGACTGCCGCCAGGGCGGCGCCCGGAAGCACGTGGATCGGGCCGGCGGCGACCTCGGCCTCCTCCATCGTCGCGCTCCGCCACGGGCTCGTCGTGGCTCCCGCTTCCATGGCGGTCGGTGCGTCCGCTGCCACCCCCGGCTCGGCGCTGGGTCTCTGCACCGTACTGCGCGCGGCGGCTTCCTCGTCCGCGCTCCCGTCCCGGGCAGCGTCCGAACCGGCGTCGCCCTCGGGCATCGCACCGCCGCCGTCCGCACCGCCGTTCGCCCCGTCGGCAACCGCATCGGTGTCCGCCCCGCCGGCAACCGCATCGGTGTCCGCCTCCACTGCGTCCCTAGTCAGCGCGGGTCGAGACGCCGCGTCCGCGGACTGCTCCACGGGCGGAGCCGACTGCTCCATGCTCGTGTTCCTCAGCTCTCCCGTGGGACCGACCAGGTCCCGGACCATGTACCCGGCGCCCAGTGCGATGACCAGGGTCGCGGCCCATGCCAGACCCCGGGTCCAGCGGTACTGGCGAGCCCATCGACCGGTCGGCTCCGATCCGGGACCGGTCCCGGCACCCTGCCGGTCCCGGTCGGCCCGGGCGAGCACATCGGCGAAGTCGGGGCGCGCAGCGGCGCTCCCGGCCGCGCCCTCCTCGTGCAGGCCGGCGTCGACCGCGGCCAGGATCCCGGCCGCACGGTCCCGGGTCTCGGCCGCTTCTTCGAGCCGGGCCCGGCAGTCGGCGCACGTCTCCAGATGGGCCGCGACCTGCCGGGCGCGCTCCGGCTCCTCGGCCCGCAGCGCGCCGTCGATGAACGCGTGCAGCGTCCCGTCATCCACGTGCGGCATCGTCGGCCTCCTTCCCTTCCTCGTACGCGTCCACCAGTCGCTTCCGGGCCCGGGACAGCGTGGTCCCGATGGCACCCACGGAGAGACCGGTCTGCTCGGCGATCTGTCGGTAGCTGAGCCCGGCGTCCCAGAGCAGGAGCGCCTCCCGGTCCCGCTCGCTCAGCCGGTCCAGCGCGGCCCGTGCCCGTTCCGCCCGCTCCTTCCGCTCCAGCTCCCTGTGCGGGTCCGGCGGTCGGGGCGCGGTGTCCTCTTCCACCTTCACCAGCGTCAGGTGCCGCTTCCGCCGGATGTCGGTCCGGGCCTCGTCCCGGGCCAGGTTCGCGGCCACCGTGAAGACCCACGACCGCGGGTCATCCGGGTCCCGGTCCAGCGAGCGGGCGAACGCCTCCTGGGCCAGGTCCCGGGCCCGGTCCGGGTCCCAGACCTTGCGGCTCAGGTACCGGACCAGGTCCGGGAACGTCTCCCGGTACACCTGTTCCCAGTCGACGGCCATGCCAGCCCCTCTCACCTCGGGAGGATCGGGCCCGCCAGGCCGAGGTGTCCCCGGCCGGCGGGCCCTCCATCCGTACGTTAGCGGCTCCGGAACCGCTCCACGAGCCGCCGGAGCTCGCGGTCGGACAGCGAGGTCGCGCCCTCCTCGTCGAACCGAACGGCGATCGCCCGGCCCTTCACCACCACCGGCTGCAGCTCGCCAACGACCGCTCTCAGCTCGGGCAGCTGCGCCATGAGGTCGAAGAACGCCGGGGAGTAGAGCTCGATGGGCTCGACCGGCAGCGTATCATCGGTGCGCGAGAGCTCCGTCCACACCCCGGTCCCGGTCTCGTCTTCGAGACGGAACGTACGCCCCGCAACCACCCGCATGGGGGCTCCGGACCCCGTGGGGACGACCAGGTCCTGCTCGACCCTGGCCTCCGCCATCTCCAGCTCCGCCGCGGACGCGACCGAGCGCTGGGCCTTGGCCCGCTCCGCGGCCTGCACCGCGCCCTGCCCCGTGGCGTCCGCCGGCGCCACGTTGGCCACCGGGGACCGGAGCCGCACGGGCTCGCCATCGGCCACCCCGGGCTCCTGGACAAGGTACGCCGTGTACTCGCTCAGCAGCCCGTACCGGAGCGCCGTGCTCCGGATGGCCTCGACCAGCTCCGGGTCGGCGCCGTGGAGCCGCACCTGCCGGGTCAGCTCGCCCAGCTTCCGGGCAGCCCAGAGCCGCGGGATGTAGTCGTTGGCGTCGGACCGGTCCTGGAAGGCGACCCGCGCGGCGAACGTCTCCGACCGCCCCGCCCGTCGCCCCCGGATCCAGAGGTCGCCGGCGCCGCCCCCGCGGTACCGGCCCATGAGGACCAGCTCCTCACCGGCGAAGAGGTCCGGCAGCTCGCCGGGGTACAGCTCCACGAGGTCCGCGGGCGCCCGGACGATCTCCAGGTCGGTCAGCACCGGCTGGGTGACCTTCCCGGCCAGCAGCGACACGGCCCGCTCCACGTCCTCGCCGGGCTCCACGTACTCGGTGCTCCCCTTCCCGGCGGCGCTCAGCCGATCCAGCAGGTACGTGTTCACGTCGTAGCCGACGCCGAAGGCGAAGACCCGATGCCGCCCCCGGCGAGCATCCGCCGCGTCGGCAATCCGCTCCGGGTCGCGCTCTCCCACGGTCGGCAGCCCGTCCGTCAGGAAGACGACGATGGGCAGCCGGTCGTCCGGCGACTCCAGCCGGAGCGCCTCCTCCAGCGCGCCGGCGATGTTCGTCCCGCCATCGGCCTGCAGTCCATCGACCCAGCGCCGGGCCCCGGCCAGCTCCGCCGGCGTGGCCCGGGACCACCCGCTCCCACTGGCCGTGACCCGGTTGCTGAACGCGATCAGACGGAACCGGTCGCCGCGTCCCAGCGAGCCCAGGAGCTGCCGGAGCGCCGCCTTCGTCTGGTTCAGCTTCACGCCGGACATCGACCCCGACACGTCCACCACCGCGGTGACATCGCGGGGCGTGGCGGCCGCATCGGCCTCGCCGGGCGACAGCGTCAGCATGAAGTAGCCGTCCTCGCCGAACGGGCGGTGGGTGGCCACCGCGATGCCCACACCGGCTCCCGTTACCGGGAGGAAGACGCTCAGGTCGCCCCGCAGCAACGACTCGGGCCGGACGCGCAGCGTGCCGCCGGCCCGGTCAATGTCCAGCGTGTGAGTCGGGGAGAAGGGGTCCCGGTACTCCTCCGCATCCGCGGTCAGAGTGAAGCCCACCGGCGTGGTCGACTCGCCGGCCGCGGGCCTCACGCCGGCGAACCGGAACTGGACGGCGTCGCCCGCCCGCTCCAGGACCTGCGTGTAGCGCAGCGTGATCTTCCGGCTCTGCCCCGGCTGGATCGGGAACACGCGGGCCCGGATCAGCCCGTGACCCACCAGCTCGATGAGCGCAGGGTCTCGCCGTCGTCGGACGATCTCGTGGTAGATCTGCCGGGCACGCTCGGCGTCCATGGCTTCGCCCCGGAGCTCCCGGTCGCCCTGGTACAGCGAGAAATTGGAGAAGACGGCCTCGCCGGGGAGCGGGTAGACGTACACGCCCTCGGCCAGCCGCGGCCCCCGGTTCTCGAACCACTCCTCGACCCGGACCTCGGCGACCCGGCCGTCGATCCGCACGTCCACGTCGGAGCGGACCCGGACGACATGAGGGTCGCCCCGGTCGGGGACCGGCTCGATCCATCCCTGAGCCTGGACCGGGGCCCCGATGGCGGCCATGCCGATGGCGACGGCGGCCATTGCGGCTCGTCGCAGCATTCTCGTGTGTCGGTGCGTCTTCATGATTGCCTCCTCGCTGTGCGTTTCCGGTCTCCATGGGTGGGGGACGAACGAGGTCCCGGATCTTGCACACGGTGGAACGACAGGCTCGGTGCGGGGTGGCAGATAGAGCGGGAACACGCGAGGTTTTCCGTGACTTCGATGACGCGAGGGTCGACCCGGGCGTGGAGTGCAATGCGGTGAGACACGTGACGAACCGTGGAGGGATGCGACGGTGGCTGGCGCCCGCCGTTGCCGGCCTGCTGCTGACGGCGGCCGGCGTGGCGGCGCAGGGGCTCCAGGACGACCCCACGCCGCACAGCGACGCCCGGCTGATCAGCGAGGTCGCCGCAGTGCAGCCTGGCTCGCCCTTCACCGTGGGACTGCACATCACGCTGGACGAGGGCTGGCACACGTACTGGAAGAACGCCGGCGACGCCGGGAACGGTACCTTCATGGACTGGCGGCTGCCGGCCGGGTTCACCGTTGACTCGCTGCGCTACCCCGTCCCCGAGCTGATCCCCTACCCGCCGCTCATGAGCTACGGGTACCACGACGAGGTGGTCCTCCTGGCGACCGTCACCCCGCCCGCCGATGTGGACGCCGATGCCGTGGAGCTGGCGGCGACTGCAGACTTCCTGGTCTGCGCCGATGTCTGTATCCCGGCCCGGGCCGAGGTGGTCCTGGATCTGCCGGTGGCGGACGGCGACGCGACGCGGACGGCCGGGGCGGGTGCAGCCCTGATCCGGGAGTACCGGGACCGCCTGCCGCTGCCGGCACCGGAGCACGACTGGTCGATCCGGGCCGCCCGGACGGACTCCGGGTTCGCTCTGGCTGCGGGCCCGCCGGCCGGGTGGAGCGGGTCTCTCGCGGGCGCGTACTTCTTCCCTGCTGACGGGACGCTCCTGACCCACACCCGGACCCAGGCGGGCGCCGTCACGGAGGCCGGCGAGCTCCGGCTCCGGCTGCCGGCGTCCGAGTACATGATGGAGGAGCCGGAGGCGCTCGAGGGGATCCTGGTGCTCCCCGAAGGCCAGGCCGTGGACACGGAAGGACACCGGGCGGTCGAGGTCGATGCGCCGGTCCAGCGCGGGGAGGTGGCGTGGCTCGCCGATGCCACGACGCCGCTAGCCCAGCCCCAGGCCGCGACGACGAGCCGGGCCGGTGCGGGCAGTCTCTCGCTCCTGGCCGCGCTCTTCTTCGCGTTCGTGGGCGGTCTGATCCTGAACCTGATGCCGTGCGTCTTCCCGATCCTGTCGTTGAAGGCGCTCGGCTTCGCGAGCCGTGGCGGCGACCGGGCCGGGATGCGGAGGGACGGGCTGGCCTTCGGCGCCGGTGTGGTCCTCGCGTTCCTGGTGGTCGCCGCGGCGCTGATCGCGGTCCGGGCCGGCGGCGCGGAGGTCGGCTGGGGCTACCAGCTCCAGAGCCCGACCCTGGTGGCGCTCCTGGCGGCGCTGATGTTCGGCATCGGACTGTGGCTCGCAGGCGTGGTCGAGCTGGGAGCGTCGCTGACCCGGCTGGGCGGGCTCGGTGAGGCCGAGGGCGAGAGCTCGGCCTTCCTGACGGGCGTCCTGGCCACCATCGTGGCGACGCCGTGCACCGCGCCGTTCATGGGCGCGGCGATCGGCGCGGCCATGGTCCGGCCGGTGCCCGAGGCGCTGGCCATCTTCGGCGGCCTCGGCGTGGGGATGGCCACGCCGTACGTGGTCCTCTCCTTCTGGCCCGCCATGGCCGAGCGGCTGCCCAAGCCCGGCCGGTGGATGGAGACGTTCAAGCAGGTGCTGGCCTTCCCGATGTTCGCCGTGGCCGTCTGGCTGATCTGGGTCTTCGGGCTCCAGGTCGGGATCGACGGGGCGGCCCGGCTCCTGTTCGGGCTCCTCCTGCTGGCGGTCGCCGCGTGGCTGGTCGGCCGGTGGCCGGCGCCCGTCACGACCGGACGGACCCGGATCGTGACGCGCGCGCTGGCCGCGCTGGCACTGGTGCTGGCCGTGGCCGCCGGCGTGACGGCGGTGGCGGAGAGCCGGCCGGTCGCCGCGGGCGAGCAGGGCGGGGACATCGTGTGGGAGGAGTTCTCGCAGGAGGCGGTAGAGAGCTACCGCGCGGCGGGCCGGCCGGTGTTCGTCGACTTCACCGCGGCGTGGTGCATCAGCTGCCAGGTCAACGAGCGCGTGGCGCTGGACACCCGCCGGGTGCGGTCCGCATTCGCGGGCTACGACGTGGCCCTGCTGAAGGCCGACTGGACGAGCCGGGACCCGGAGATCACCCGCGCGCTGGCGTCGTTCGGCCGGGTGGGAGTGCCGCTCTACGTGCTCTACCCGCCCGAGCCCGACGCGGAGCCGAGGGTGCTGCCGGAGCTGCTGACGCCGAAGATCGTTCTCGACGTGCTGCGCGAAGAGCTCGGCGACCTGCCGCCGCAGAGACAGGTGCGAGCCGGATCGCAGGACTGAGCCCGGCCCGGCAGGGTCGCGGCGGACCACAGCACAGCACCGGCCTTCGATCGGATCATCGAACACGGAACGGAGCACCGACCCATGACGAGAGCAGCCATCGTCCTCCTTCTCGCGACCCTGCCGCTGGCCGGTGCGGCCCCCGAGATCGGCCAGCCGGCACCGGCGTTCACGCTCCCGGACACCCATGGCGAGACCCACTCGCTGGAGGACTACCGCGGGGAGTGGGTCGTCCTGGAGTGGCTGAACTACGGGTGCCCCTACGTCCAGAAGCACTACCGTACCGGCAACATCCCGTCCCAGCAGGAGAAGTGGCGGGAGGAGGGCGTGGTCTGGCTCTCGATCGTCTCGTCCGCGCCGGGCACACAGGGCTACTACGAGCCCGCGGCCATGAACGAGAAGTCCGGGGAGTGGGGCAACCACGCCACGGCCGTGCTGCTCGACCCCGAGGGTGTGGTGGGCCGCGCGTACGAGGCCCGGACGACGCCCCACATGTTCGTCATCGATCCGGAGGGCGACGTGGTGTACATGGGCGGGATCGATGACGTGCCCACCAGCCGCGACGAGGACCTGGAGCGGGCCGCCCAGCTGGTCGACCGGGCGCTCACCGAGGCGATGGCCGGCGAGGCCGTGTCCCGGCCCACCTCCCGGCCGTACGGCTGCAGTGTGAAGTACCGGTGACCCCGGGGACGACCGATCCGCTCACCTCATGACGAACGAATGAAGACGACGTTCCCGGCGCTCGCGGCCGCAGCGCTCCTCACACTCACGGCCGGACACGTGGCTGGCCAGGGCCCCCGAGTGGAGGTCCGGTGGCAGCCGGACTATCCCGTCCAGGGCCGGCTGTTCCGCGTGGTCGTGGAGGCGGACGCCGCGAACCGGCTCGAGGGGATCCGGGGCGAGTTCGCCGGCGAGCCCCTGCACTTCGTCCGGACGGGTGACACCGAGTTCTCGGCGCTGGCCGCCGCCCCCATCGACGCCGAGGGCGAGCTCCTGCTCCCCGTCGTCGCGTTCTGGGAGGGCGGCGCACGGGACTCGCTGGAAATGGCGGTCCCCGTGCGGCGAGGCAGCTACCGCCTCGAGGAGCTGACGGTGGCGCCCCGATACGGAGCACCGCCGGACTCGGCGACGCTGGCGCGAATGCGGCGGGAATCGAGTCGGGCCCGGGCCGTGTCCCGGGCGTCCCACGACACACCCCGGCTCTGGAACGGCACGGTGGCGCACCCCCGGGACACGCGCGTCACCAGCGGGTTCGGCGATGGCCGCCAGTTCAACGGTCGGGTCACGAGCCGGCACATGGGCACGGACTTCGCCGGTCCGGAGGGCGCACCCGTCCGTGCCGCCGCACGGGGCGTGGTCGCGCTG
>JAWVYT010000050.1:0-9647 GCA_033722595.1 Longimicrobiales bacterium | reverse complement strand
GGCACGCGGGTCGAGAAGGTCCGGCGCGAAGGCGAGTCCTTCGTCGTCGAAGCGGGCTCCGAGCGGTGGACGGCCGACAGCGTGGTGGTCGCGACCGGCCCCTACCACACGCCCAGGGTGCCGCCCTTCGCCGTCGATCTGGACGGCGACATCGTGCAGCTGCACTCCAGCGAGTACCGGAACCCGGGGCAGCTCCAGCCCGGCCCAACGCTCGTGGTGGGCGCGGGGAACTCGGGCGCGGAGATCGCCATGGAGGTGTCCCGTGACCATCGCACCTGGCTCTCGGGTCCCGACACCGGCCAGGAGCCTACGAGCGCCTCCGGCACGCTCAAGGACCGGCTGATCACCCCGCTCATCTGGTTCGCCGCGAACCACGTGATCAAGGTGTCCAACCCCATCGGACGGCGGGTCCGCGAGCACTTCCTCGACCCTCCGCGGGGGATCCCCCTGGCACGGGTCAGGCGCCAGGACATCCTGGACGCGGGGATCGAGAGGGTGCCGAGGACGGTCGGCGTGGAGGCCGGCGCGCCGATGGTGGAGGGCGGGCGCGCGCTCGAGGTCCGGAACGTGATCTGGTGCACCGGGTTCCGCGCCGACTTCGGGTGGATCGACCTCCCGGTCTTCGGGGACTACGGCCTGCCGGTGCACGACCGCGGCGTGGTGCCGTCGGAGCCGGGACTGTACTTCGTCGGAATGCTCTTCCAGTACACGCTGGCGTCCGCGCTGGTCGGCGGCGTGGGACGCGACGCACGCTACATCGCGGAACGGGTCGCGGAGCGGGCGGCGCGGAGGGCCACGGCGGTGGCGGCTCCTTCGGGATCGCTCTGATCTCCGCGAGCAGCGACTCAGCCGTGCTCTTGCTGCTCCCGGCCGACACGGCCGTCCCAGCGCTCCGTCGTCTTGTAGGTCTCGTACCCGCCGGCGCTGCCCGCCTCCCGGGTACGCTCCAGTAGCGCCGCGATCTCCTGCTCGCTCATCGGCTGGAACGCCCTGGCGGCGGCCACGTTCTGCCGGAGCTCGCTGCGCGCGCTGATCCCGGAGATCGCCGTCGACACCGGGCGGCTCCAGACGTAGCGCAGGCACTCGGTGGGCTCCAGCCCGGCTCGCATCGCACCACCGCCGGCCGCCGTCTTCATCGCCAGCGGGGCGATCCCCCGCTCCACCAGGGTCGGCAGGATCTCCGTCTCGAAGCTGACGTAGTGCGGGTCCAGCGGGTTCATGGGCATCTGCACTGCGTCCCACTCCACGTCGTACTCCAGCATCATGCGGAAGAACGCCGGATCGCGGTGACCCGTGAACCCGATGAAACGAACCTTTCCCTGCTCCTTCGCCTCGAGGGCGGCCTCGATCGCGCCTTCGGAGAAGATCCGCCGCACGTCGCTCTCGCGGATGACCTCGTGGAACTGCCACACGTCGATCACGTCGGTCCGGAGCCGCCGCAGGCTGTCCTCGAGGTGGCGCACCGCCGTGGCCCGGTCTCGCCCGTGGTGCTTGGTCATGAGCACCACCCGCTCGCGGTAGCCGTCCTCCAACGCCCGGCCCATCACCTCCTCGGCGTAGCCGCCATGGTACTCCCAGGCGTTGTCGAGGAAGTTGATCCCCTCGTCGATCCCTTCCCGGATGATCGAGATCGTCTCCGCCTCGGTGTCACCCGCCCGGGCCACGTGGGCCCCGCCGATCCCCAGGATCGAGATCTGCTCGCCCGTCCGGCCCATCGGCCGCCGAGGCAGCCCGTGCTGGCTGCCGCTTCGGGACAGCGCCTCCAGCATCGCCGGCGTCCACGCCGCCGCGCCCACCCCGATCGCCGTGTTCCTCAGGAAGTCGCGTCGCGTGGTCTTCTTCTCGTCCATGGGCTCGTCCGGGATCGGGGCGTCCGGCCGGGATCCCCGGCCGCAGCCGACTCGGCTGTACCCGGAGGATGGGCGCAGCGGCGGCCGCGGTGCAAGCGTGCTTGACATATCGATATTCGTTGATATGTTACGGCCATGACCAACGAGACCGTCGTGGATACGACGCTGCTGCAGCGCTTCCAGGCCGTGGCCGAGGAGACCCGGTTCCGGGTCGTCCGGCTCCTGGCCGATGGCGAACGGTGCGTCTGCGAGCTGCAGGAGGAGCTGGGTGCGGCCCAGTCGCGGCTGTCGTTCCATCTGAAGAAGCTGAAGGATGCCGGTGTGGTGTCGGACCGGCGCGACGGGCGGTGGGTCTACTACTCGCTGGTGCCGGAGGCGCTGGACGAGATGCGAGCGTACCTGGGCGAGGTTCGGCCGGGGTCGGAATGGCCGGGCACGGTTCGCCAGGGCGAGTGCTGCTGAGGCCGCATCTCGTTTTTTGGGGAATACATCAAGATCCATTGATACGGAGACCGGGATGAGCCAGGATGTGAAGACGGCAGTGCGGACGAAGTACGGGGAGGCGGCGAAGCGTGCGGCGGCGGAACGGAGCTCGTGCTGCGGGCCGTCGTGCGGGTGCGGGGACCGGAAGGCCGATGGTGGGTTCGCGGACCCGATCACGCGGGACCTGTACGATGCGGTGACGGCGGAGTCGCTGCCGGAGCGGGCGGTGCTGGCGAGCCTGGGGTGTGGGAACCCGACGGCGCTGGCGGAGCTCCACGAAGGCGAAGTGGTGCTGGATCTCGGGAGCGGTGGGGGCATCGATGTACTGCTGAGCGCGAAGCGGGTCGGCCCGACGGGGAAGGCGTACGGGCTGGACATGACGGACGAGATGCTGGCTCTGGCGCGCCGGAACGCGGCGGAGGCGGGTGCGGAGAACGTGGAGTTCCTGAAGGGTGACATCGAGAGTATCCCGCTCCCGGATGCGAGCGTGGACGTGGTCATCAGCAACTGCGTGATCAACCTGTCGGCGGACAAGCGTCGGGTGCTGCGGGAGGCGTACCGGGTGCTGAAGCCGGGCGGCCGGTTCGCGGTGTCGGACATCGTGGTCCGGGGCGAGGTTCCGGCGGAGGTCCGTCGCAGCATGGAGCTGTGGGTGGGCTGTGTGGCCGGGGCGCTGGAGGAGCGGGAGTTCGAGGCGCTGCTGCGGGAGGTGGGATTCGCGGACGCGTCGCTCGAGCCGACCCGGACCTACGAGCCGGAAGACGCCCGGTCGTTCCTGGAGGAGGCGGGGCTGGATGTGGATGCTCTGGCCGACGCCGTGGAGGGCCGGATCATGTCGGCGTTCGTCCGGGCCCGGAAGCCGGCCGGGGTCGACGACCTTTGCTGCGGGCCGGGGTGCTGCGGGTGACGCGCCGGTCGGACACGGAAGGGAGGCGGCCCTGAGGTACGCACTGATCAGCGACATCCACGGGAACCTGCCGGCGCTGGAGGCGGTGCTGGCGGACGTCGATGGGCGCGGCGACCTGGGTGGCGTCTACCACCTGGGCGACCTGGTGGGGTACGCGCCGTGGCCGAACGAGGTGGTGGCGGCGCTGCGTGCGCGGGCGATCCCCGGTGTGGCCGGCAACTACGACTCCACCACGGCCACCGACTACGAGCACTGCGGCTGCCGGTACGAGGACCCACGCCAGGAAGAGCTGAGCCACCTGAGCTACGCGTGGACCCGGGCGAATGTGACGCCGGAAACGAAGGCGTGGCTCGGCAGCCTGCCGTTCCGGATCGATGTCCGACCGCTGGGCGGGCACGCGTCCGGTCCTCGGCTGATCCTGGTGCACGGCAACCCGGTGCTGAACACCGTCTACTGGACCGCGGACCGATCGGACGAGTTCTGTCTCCAGATGGCGGATCGGCTCGGGGCGAGGGGTGGCGATGTGGTGGCGTTCGGCCATACCCACAAGCCGTGGCACCGGGTCGTCGCGGAGATCCACTTCGTGAACACGGGCTCGGTGGGCCGGCCGAAGGACGGAGACTGGCGAGCGGGGTACGTCGTCGTGGGGATGGATGGCGAGGCCGTGGCCGTGGACGTCGTGCGCGTGGAGTACGACCTGGAGCGGGCGGTGGAGGCGATCCGGGAGAGCGAGCTGCCGGACGACTTCGCCGAGTACCTGGAGACGGGGGGCATGCCCGGAGCGCGGGCGGCCGACGGCGGCTGACCGCGGGCCCCGGCGCCATGCCCCGGTGTCGTGTTCGTCAGCGCCCGGCCGCTCGACCGGATCGGTTCAGGCCTGAGGGGTCGGGATCGCCTCGACCGTGGGGGCGCGGTTCAATCCGACGCCGAACGCGAGCGTCCAGAGACACATGGCCATGGAGGCCGCCACCCACAGGGGATCGCCGACGGCGACTCCGAACCACGTCCCGAGGACCCAGCCGGCGAACGAGCCGATCCCGGCGACCACGGCGGCCCACGCCGACCACGCGGGTGTGACCCCGGTCCGGCTGCGCGCGTCGCTTCCGGCGATCACGGCGATGGCGAGCGCGACGAACGCGAAGCCGTGGCCCTTGCCCTCGGCGAACTCCCACCACATCGCGAACGTTGCTCCGTCCCGGGCCGCGGCCGCCCATCATTCCGGGGCCTCGGCGATCTTCGTCATCTGGTCGTGGAGGTCGGGAGCGATCGGGCCGTGCAGGCCGAACACGATGAGCATCAGTGCGGAGGCGACCGCGAGCCACGCTCCGCCCACCTGAACCGCTCGATCGGATTGCGTCATGTCTCGTCCTTCTGATCGGGGGATGGGTTCGGCACCCACGATCAGGGGCCGGTACGCGCATCCGCGTCGGACGAATTGCCCAAATCCGGCGCACCGCGAGTGGGAAATTCTGTGCACGGCCCCGGGCTGGGCGACGGCCTGCGGGGTGGGCCGCCTTGCGGGCACGGCCGGCTCGACCACGTTTATCGGCATGAGCCCGACGAATCGAGCGATCCCGACGACGGGCCTGCTCCTCCTGACGGTGACGATCTCCGGCTGCGAGCCCGCCCCGGCGACCCCGGGAGACTCGACCCGGGTGCTGGTCTTCAGCCGTACCGAGGGGTACCGGCACGCGTCCATCGAGCCGGGGATCGAGGCCATCCGTGCGATCGGCGAGGAGGCCGGGTTCCGCGTCGACGCCACCGAGGACCCGTCGGCCTTCGATGCCGATCGGCTGGCTCGCTACGGCGCGGTGGTGTTCCTGTCCACGTCCGGGGATGTGCTGGACCCGGCCGGGGAGCAGGCGTTGACCGGGTACATCCGGTCCGGTGGCGGCTTCGTGGGCATCCATGCGGCGTCGGACACCGAGTACGACTGGGCGTGGTACGGCCGGCTGGTGGGCGGCTACTTCGCGAGCCACCCGAGCGACCCGGGGGTCCGCGAGGCCGTGCTCCACGTGGTCGACGCGGACCATCCGTCCACGGTCGGGCTGCCCGACCCGTGGGTCCGGGAGGACGAGTGGTACGATTTCGACGCCCGGCAGCCGGGGCTCACCGTGCTGCTGGATATCGACGAGAGTTCGTACAAGCGGCCCGATGAGGACCCGGCGCCCGTGCCCCGGCCCATCGCGTGGTACCACGCCTTCGAGGGTGGTCGCGCGTGGTACACCGCGCTGGGCCACACCTCGAAGAGCTTCAGCGAGCCGGCCTTCCTGGAGCATCTGCGCGGTGGGCTCCTGTACGCCCTCGGTCGATGAAGGTACGGGCCCCGGCCGCCCGAACGTGCGTCGCGGCCGCGTACGGTCGTAGGTTGGGGATGGACGGCCCCGAGCCCGATTCGAGGGAGGGATCCGTGGAAAGCCTCAAGGGTCAGCTGCTCATCTCCTCCGGTGGGCTGTATGACGCCAACTTCCGACACACGGTGGTCCTGCTGGGCGAGCACGACATCACCGGTGCCGTGGGCGTGGTGCTGAACCGCCCGCTCGATGCGACCGTGGCGGAGGCGGTCCCCACGCTGGCGGAGCTGGTCGATGCCGGTGAGCCGCTCTACCGCGGCGGTCCGGTGGCGCCGAGCCAGGCCGTCCTGCTGGCGGAGCTGGCGGAGCCCGGGATCGTGGACGTCCCGGTCTTCGGGTCCGTCGGCTTCCTGACCGGCGAGGTCTCGGAGGCGGTCCGGCCGCACGTCCGGCGAGCCCGGGTCTTCGTCGGCCACGCCGGGTGGGCCCCCGGCCAGCTGGAGGCGGAGCTGGACGCCGACTCGTGGATCACCGAGCCCGCCACGGCCGACGACGCCTTCACCCGGCTGCCGGACGGGCTCTGGCGGCGGGTCCTGGAGCGGAAGGGCCCGCCGTACGACGCGATGGCCCGGATCCCGTTCGACCCGTCGATGAACTAGCCCGCGGAGCCCGGCACCATGCCCCAGCCTTCCCCGTTCTCCACGGAGCTGTTCGACTTCTTCCGCGACCTGCGGGAGCACAACGAGAAGGAATGGTTCGAGGCGAACCGGGACCGGTACGAGGAGCACGTGCTGGAGCCGAGCAAGGTCTTCGTGCTGGCGTTCCGGAAGCACCTGCGCGAGATCAGTCCGCACTTCCAGGCGGAGCCACGGGTCCGGGGCGGCTCGCTCTTCCGGATCCACACGAACCGGCGGTTCAACCCCGACCGGCCGCCGTACAAGACGCACGCCGGGATCCAGTTCCGCCACCGGCAGCGCGCCGATGTTCACGCGCCCGGGTTCTATCTGCACCTGGAGCCCCGGGGCGCGCCGGGCACGTACACCGACGATGGGGGCTGCTTCGTCGGGATGGGCGCCTGGCACCCGGACCGGGACGCGCTGACGGCGATCCGCGAGGTTATCGTCGACGACCCCGAGGGCTGGAAAGCGGTCACCCGCGGAGACGACTTCCGGTCCCGGTTCCGGCTCGGCGGCGACAGCCTCAAGCTCGGCCCCGTCGGCTTCGACCGGGACCATCCTCTCATCGACGACATCAAGCGTACCGACTTCATCGCCGTCGCCGATATCGATCAGGACGACGTGGTGGCCGACGGGTTCGTGGACCGGTTCGCCGGGCTGTGCCGGACCGGCGCACCGTTCGTGGAGTGGCTCTGTAGCGCCGTGGGCGTGGCGTTCTAGCGGCTCCGATCCCGCTGCTCAGAACACGCGGATGGCGTCCACGCGGTGGGACAGCGGTCCGCGCTCCAGCCGGGTGATCCGCCAGACCGGCACGCTGCCGTTCGGCGGGATGTCCCACAGCTCGAAGGTCTCTTCGGCGCCGGTGGCGTCCCGGACCACGATCTCGAGGGTGTTGATCCGCTGACCGGAGGGATTGGTGACCCGTCCCTCGACGAAGGGGACGCCGGAGTTCGCCGTGGCCAGCCGCAGCTGGATGTCGAGGGCTTCCGCGACCTCCGCGGCCCGGATCAGGGCGTTGGCCGCGTCCAGGTCGGCGGGCCGGACCAGCTCCGGGAACTGCTCGGCAGCCATGAGGTACCGCTCGGCCGCCTCCACCGCGGTGCTGTCCGTGGCGCGCGCCTCGGACCGGATGTAGGCGACGAGGGAGTCGATCTTCTCCAGCTCGGCCAGGCGCATGGAGACCCGCCACGTGACCCGCTCCCGGTCGAAGAGGCCGAGGATCTTCCGGGGCTCGCGGCGGGCCGTGAGTCGGACCGTGTCCGCCTCACCGCTCGCCATGTGAAGCGCCACGCGCGCCGTGTCTGCGGTCATGTCGACGAGCGCGGTCGAGTCCACGGTGGCATCGCCCCAGCCGAGCAGGTCCAGCATCACGGGGGTCGGCAGCTCCGTGGGAAACGACGCGAACGGCACCGCGGCGCGGTCGCCCTCGGTCAGGAGCGCGTAGAGGCCCCGATCGTCGCCCGCGACGCGAAGGGAATGGAACTCTTCGGCGACGTGGACGGGGTCGGAGTCGGGGCCCGCGCAGGCAGCCAGCGCCACGATCAACCACAGCGTCCGTCTCATGGAGACCTCCGAGCGGAGGGTGACGGGGAGAAGGGTGTGCGACGCCCAAAGGTAGGGGCTTCGCGGTCGCCGCACCACGGTCCGGGCGCCTGGCGGTCCGGTTCGGGGCGCTACCTGGGCCAACCCAGGATGGCACCAAGCGTGCGTAGAGCCGCGGTGCGTCCCCCCGGCCGAGCCGTGTCGGGCGGGCCGCTGTCCGACGCCCGGCGGGGGAGGTCCCCGCGGGCGATTTTTGGACCTGACCCCCATAGGAGCCGTGGGCCCGAGCGCGATCAAACCGACCGGACTCCTCGTGTCTGTCCTGCTGCTGGCGGCGACGGCGGCGTGCGGTCGTGCGACCCGGACGGCTTCGGAGCCGGTGGCCCCACCGGCCTCGTTCTCGTCATCGGGCTCCGTTGAGCTGCCCGACCGGTGGTGGACGGCGCTGGGCGATCCGGGGCTCGACGCGGCCGTCGACACGGCCCTGAGCGCCAACTTCGACCTCCGGATCGCCTGGGAGCGGCTGAGGGCGGCGAGGGCGGTGACGGACCGGACGGAAGCGCTGGCCCTGCCGCTGGTGGACGCGTCGGCGGAGGGCCGGGTCAGCACGCCGGAGGATGCGGGCAGCGAGGGCGGTGGGTCGGGCGAGTCGTACAGCCTGGACCTGGCCGCTTCCTACGAGGTCGACCTCTGGGGCCGGATCGGGGCCCGGATCGACGCCGAGCGGCTGCGGGCGGAGGCGACCCGGTGGGACTACCGGTCCGCGGCGCTGACGCTCAGCGCGGAGGTGTCGAGGACGTGGGCGCAGCTCGCGGAGGCCGGCAGCCAGGTGCAGCTGGCGGAGGAGCAGGTGGAGACGAACGCCACGGTGCTCGAGCTGCTCGAGAACCGGTTCGGGACCGGCCAGGTCCGCGCGGTGGACATCCTGCGTCAGAGGCAGCTCGTGGAGTCGACCCGGGAGCAGCTCACGCTGGCGCTGGAGCGGGAGGCACTCCTGGAGCACCGCCTGGCCGTGCTCCTGGGCCGGTCGCCGCAGGAGGGGACCGGTGCGCGGCCCGGGGCGCTCCCGACGCTGCCGCCCGTCCCGGAGACCGGTGTGCCGCTGGAGCTCGTCCGACGCCGTCCGGATGTCCGGAGCGCGTTCCTCCGGCTCCGGGCCGCGGACGCGGATGTCGCGGCGGCGGTCAGCGACCAGTTCCCCCGGCTCACGATCTTCGCATCCACGGCCACGGACGCGGGCTCGGTCGGCACCCTGTTCGAGGACTGGGTCCGCTCGCTGGGCGGCAACCTGCTGGCACCGCTGTTCTTCGGCGGTGAGCTCCGGGCCGAGGTGGACCGGGCGGAAGCGGTCCGGCAGCAGCGACTCTACGAGTACGGCCGGGCGACGCTTGCGGCGTTCCGTGAGGTGGAGGACGCGCTCGCCCGGGAAGCGCGGCAGCGCCAGCGGGTGGGACAGATCGAGACCCAGGTCGAGCTCGCGGAGCAGGCGTACGCGCAGCTCCGGGTACAGTACTTCAACGGCACGAGCGACTACCTGGACGTGCTGACGGCGCTGGACGAGGTCCAGGCGCTGCGGAGGAGCCTGCTGACGGCGCGGCTGACGCTGGTCGAGGCCCGGATCGCCCTGTACCGGGCGCTCGCCGGCTCGTTCGAGACGGCGAGGGAGACGGAAGCGATGGGAGGGGGTGGGGATGGATAGCAGGAAGACGCTCCTGATCTCGGTGCTGATCCTGGCGGCGGGCGCCGCTGTGACTGCGCTGGTGTTCATGACGGAACCCACGGCCGAGCGATCCGGCGCGGTCCGGGAGAGCGCCATGCTGGTGGACGTGACCGGGGTCGAGCGCGGCACGTTCCGTCCCCGTATCCGCGCCATGGGCACGGTGGAGCCGGCCCG
>JAWVYT010000049.1:0-9654 GCA_033722595.1 Longimicrobiales bacterium | reverse complement strand
TGGATCGCCTCGACGCAGAGGCGGGCCCCGACGCCCCGACGGCGGCGGGCCGGCGCCACCGCGACCGCCGCCAGCCCCATCATCTGCATGGCGGCCCCGGCGATGTACTCGGTCATCTCGTAGATCTTGGCCGCGCCGGCGATCTCCCCGTCCTCGGCGACGATCACGCTCTCGACGCCGCCGAACCGGCCGCCGGACTCCAGCATCCGGATCCGGTCGGCCACGGAGCGCTTGCCGGGGAACGCGTCGTGCCACAGCTGCGCCACCGCCCGGATATCGTCCTGCCGGGCGGACCGGATCTGGAACGCGGAGGGGTCGGTCACGTCTTGGGTCCTTGCCGCGGGGATCGATCGGGGAGTGTCGCCTATATCGGCACGTTAGGCGACACCACGGTCGTGGTCAACGCGTCCTTGCCGCGGTCGAGCGCGCGGGGCAGCTTGGCCATGGCGCGGAGATTGCCCCGGAGGACAGGTCGAGCAGCGCACACGGAGGCAGGCATGAGTGACGAGCAGGCAGATACGGACCGGCCGGCCGCAGGGAACGGAGTCGACCACGGGAACGGAGCCGACGCAGCGAACGGATCCGACACGGGGCACGGGGCGAACGTGACCTCGGCGGGCCGCATCGGCCGACGGGTCGCCATCCTGGACGGGTGCCGGACGCCCTTTGCGAAATCGAGCACCGTGTTCAAGGACCTGACGGCCATCGATCTGGGCACGCTCGCGGTGCGCGAGCTGCTCAATCGAGCCGAGATCCAGGGCACCGCCCTCGACGAGGTCGTCTACGGGACAGTGGTGCATTCGGTGAAGGCCCCGAACATCGCGCGGGAGGTGGCGCTCAAGGCCGGGATCCCGGCCCGGGTCCCTGCGTTCTCAGTGAGCCGGGCCTGCGCCAGCGCGAACCAGGCCATCACATCGGCCGCAGAGAAGATCGCACTCGGGCAGGGCGATGTGGTCCTGGCCGGAGGGGCCGAGTCGCTGACGAATATCCCGATCACCGTGACCGATACGCTCCGGGACCGGCTCGTGGAGGCGAACAGCGCGAAGTCCACAGGCCAGATGCTCAAGGCGTTCAAGGGGTTCCGACCGTCGGAGCTCGCGCCGCAGACGCCGGCGATCGCCGAGTACAGCACGGGCGAGACCATGGGCGAGGGCGCGGAGAAGATGGCGAAGCTGAACGACATCAGCCGGGAGGAGCAGGACCGGTGGGCACTCCGGAGCCACCAGCTGGCTGCGGAGGGGACCGAGGACGGTCGACTCACCGCCGAGATCACGCCGGTCTACCTGCCGCCGGACTACGACGTCGTCGTGGAGAAGGACAACACGATCCGTACGGACACGTCGATGGAGAAGCTCCGGTCGCTGCCCCCGGTCTTCGACCGGAAGTACGGGAGCGTCACCGCCGGCAACTCGTCGCCGCTGACCGATGGCGCCTCGGCGGTCCTGCTCATGAGCGAGGAGCGGGCGAAGGCCGAAGGCCGGGAGCCGCTCGGCTATATCCGGAGCTGGGCGTACGCCGCGCTCGACCCGAGGGAGCAGCTCCTGCAGGGTCCGGCCTTCGCGGTGCCCCAGGCCCTGGATCGGGCCGGCCTCACCATGGACGATATCGACCTGTGGGAGATGCACGAGGCCTTCGCATCCCAGGTCCTGTCCAACCTCCAGTGGCTGGACTCCGACGCGTTCGCCCGCGAGCGTCTCGGGCGGTCGGAGAAGGTAGGGATCCTGCCCGAGGACCGGATCAACGTCATGGGCGGCAGCATCGCCGTCGGACACCCGTTCGGGGCCACCGGTGGCCGGCTCACGGTCACCCTCCTGAACGAGATGAAGCGGCGCGACGCGCAGTTCGGACTGATCAGCGTGTGCGCCGCGGGGGCGCTCGGGTTCGCCATGGTCGTGGAGCGAGAGTAAGCGGAAGTACGCTTTTGTTGACGACTCGCTCGGCCGCGGCGTAATTTGGGGGCCTCTCCCCCACCTCTTTCCATACCCCAGAGGCGAATCATGCGCAGTCGTCCTGTCCCTCTCGTCGTGGGCGTCGCTCTGGCTTTGAGCGCGTGCTCGACGGGGCTGGGGACCGGGTCGGTCTCACCGGACGAGATCCCGGAGCTGCAGCGGGTCGTTGCGGACGAGCCGGCGAACGCGGCCGCTTGGGCCCGGCTGGGCGTGGCGTACGGCTTCGCGGAACAGCCGTACGACGCCCGGCAGGCGCTGGAGCGCGCGGTCGACCTCCCCGGCACCCCGGTGGCGGCCTGGGCCCACCTGGGGACCTGGCGGGAGGAGGCCGGCGACCTCGAGGGCGCGGCAGATGCCTATCGGCGGTACCTGGCGGAGGGCGGCGAGGAAGCAGCCGACGCGGTGCAGGCGCGGCTCACCGTGGTCGGTCAGCGTCTCCTGGCGCGCCGGGCGCGAGCGGCCCTGGCTCGGGAGGCGGCGATCTCCGGGGAGACGCCTGACCCCGGCACGGTGGGCGTCATGCCAATGACGGTGGAGGGTCCGGAGCAGTACCGGTCGCTGGGGACCGGGGTGGCCGAGCTGCTGACCACGGACCTCAGCCTGACCGATCGACTCGAGGTCCTGGAGCGGGCCCAGCTATCGGCGCTCGTGGAGGAGATGAAGCTGGCCCTCGGCGGCTACACGGATCCCGGGGCCGCCGCTCGGGTCGGGCAGCTGCTGCGCGCCGGCCGGCTCGTCCAGGGCGAGGTCGCCATCGCCGACACGGGCGGCGCCACGCGGGTCACGGCGCTGGTGGTGGACGCGGCGGACGTGGAGGCCGCGGGTGAGGTCACGGAATCGGGCGTGCTCGACCAGTTGATGGAGATCGAGGTCCGGCTGGCGCTGGAGATCTATCGCCAGCTGGGGATCGAGCTCACGGATACCGAGGTCGCCCGGCTGGAAGACAAGCCGACGCGCAATCTCCAGGCGTTCCTCGCGTTCAGCGAGGGGCTGGAGCTGATGGACGCGGGCGCGTTCGCGGCGGCGGCCGGTCGGTTCGACGCCGCCGCGTCGCTGGATCCGGGCTTCAGCGCCGCCCGGGAGGCGGCCGACCGGGCGCGTCGTGCGGGCACGACGGAGACATCGCAGGTCACGGACGAGGCCACTGGGGGGCTGGCGGTGGAGCTGGGAGACCGGGATCCGGAAGCGGTCGCGTCCGGGAGCGCGCCACCCGGCGGCTCCGCGCTCGAAGGCATGGTGGACGCCGCCGTCCCGGCCGGGGCCACGGCACTCGAGACGGGCAGCACGGTACCCGTGACCAGCACGGTCTCGTCCACGGTGGAAACCACGGAGACCACGGCGGGCACCGGCGTGGGCCAGCTCGTCCGGATCCCCATCATCCTGACCCGGCCGGCGCCGCTCGTGCTGTGGTGGATCCCGTGAGAGACGGGTGTACGGCGCTGCGGCGGGCGCAGCCATGCGCTATGGCGCTGGCTGTTTTCCTGACCGTCCCGGTGGTGGCCGGACCGGCCGCGGCCCAGACGGCGGTCGCGGAGGCGTCGATGCACGCGCTGTCCATCGGTGACGCGACGCTCACCGAGCTCGTGCTGCCGGTCGGCGTCACCTGGCGGGTTGCAGGCGTCCGGCTCGACGCGAACACGGCGTTCGCATCGGCCCGCTACGAGCGGGACGGCGTGGCCAGCAGCATCTCGGGCCTAACGGACCTCACGCTCCGGGTCATGATCCCGATGATGGAGGACAGGGGCCGCATCATCGTGGCGGGCAACGTGCCGACCGGCACCGCCGCGCTGAGCGCCGATCAGATCCCGGTGGCGGGCGTCATCACGACGGACCTCCTCACGCTCCCCGTGCGGAGCTTCGGCACCGGCGCGGGCGTCACGACGGGCTTCGCCGTGGCTCAGCCGCTCGGCGGGTGGGTAGTCGGTGGGGTCCTGGTCTACCGGGTCGGCTCCGCATTCGAGCCCGTGGTGGGCACCGCCGGGACGCAGGCGGCGGAGTTCCGGCCCGGGTCGGAGCTCCGGCTCCGGCTCGGAGTCGAGCGGCCGAGCCTGTCCGGCGTGACCGTCCGGGGCGCAATCTCCTGGAGCCGCTTCGCCGATGATGAAGCGGACGACCAGCCCTTGTTCTCCCGCGGCGACCGGCTCATGGCCCAGGTCGTCACCGAGTTCCCGTTCCTGCGCGGCGCGGCCAGCGTGTACGCCTGGAACCTGTACCGCTCCGGGAGCGAGCTGATGCTCGACGCAACGCCGCAACCCACGCCGTCCAGCAACCTGCTGGGCGCCGGCGCCGCGGTCAGCCACCCGCTGACCCCGGAGCTGACGATACGCCCCCGGGCCGAGCTCCTGGTCCAGACGGGCGAGGTGGGCTTCGGCGCGGGCGATGGCTGGATCACGCGACTGGGCTCCGCCGCCACGTACCTGCTGGGCCCCGTCCGCCTGGAGCCGGCGGCGCTGCTCCAGCTGGGCACACTGGAAGGGCAGGCCGTGTTCGGCCTGGTCCTGCGCGGAGGTGTGCTGTGGCAGCGGTGATCCGGCGGCGGCTGGCGACGGCCCTGGGCGTGCTCCTCCTCGTCTCGTGCGACTATGGGACCGGTCCGGACCGTGCCCGGATCCAGCTCGTGCTCCTGCCGCAGTTCGCCGAGCAGCAGGCCACGGGACACGACGGGACCAGCGCGGCGCTGCTGGTGGACAACGTCCGGCTCCGGGTCGTGGACGAGGTCGGCGACACCGTCGTGGCTCGGGATGTGGACTGGCCGGTGGATGAGCCGTCCCTCCGTATCGATGTCGCTCTGCACGTCGAGGGCGAGCAGCAGTTCGAGTTCCTGCTCGAGGGGCGGCAGGCGGGGACGGTGCTCTTCACGGGCCGCGAGACTCTCACGCTCTCCGCGGACGAACCGAGGCCTGCGCCCGCGGAGCTGGAGCTCCTGTACGCTGGACCCGGCGCCGCACTCCTCACGCTCGATATCATCGCCCCCGGGGAGGCGCTACTGGCCGGCGACCAGCTCCAGCTCGCGGCTGCGGGCACCGACGACCAGGGGACCGAGGTCCTCGACCCGCTCATGGTCTGGACCTCGCTGGACACGCGGGCCGCCACCATCGACACCGCGGGTGTGGTCCGGGTCGGGCACGACGCAACGCGCAGGGCCCGCATCGTGGGCCGGGTAGCCTTCCGGCAGCTCGCCGACACGCTGGAGCTGCCGGTCGTCCCCGCCGATGTCGCGCTCGCCCGGCAGCCCGACACCATCGTGGCGCTCGGCTTCGACCAGGTCACCGAGGCCCGACCGGTCGGCGTCAACGGCGATCCCGTGCGCACGGCGCCCGCCCAATGGACGCTCCGGAACCCGGACATCGCGCGCATCGTCGCCGGCCACGAGGTCGGTACTCGCACGCGGGTCCGGGCCGTGGCCGAGGGAGAGAGCTGGCTGGTGGTGTCCGTGTCGGGGGTCGCCGACAGCGCACGGGTAGTGGTCGACCAGCGGGTGGCGGCCGCCGCCCCGCAGCCGCTGCGGGCCATCATGGTGCCGGGCGACAGTATCCCCCTGGCCCTCGCCACCACCGACGCCGGCGGCAGTGTCGTGACCGACCCACCGGCGGCGACGTGGGCCTCCAGCGACCCGGCCGTGGCGGCAGTCAGCCCCATCGGAGTCGTCACGGCGGTATCCTCGCCGGGCCCGGTGACCGGTGTGCTGGTCGCCGGCGAGGTCAACGGCACGAGCTACGACCACCGGGTCGAGGTCGCGGACGCCCAGATCGTGGGTCCGGCCGCCGCCATCAGCGTGGGCGACGGTCACGGCTGCTGGGTCGGTCGCTCCGGCGAGAGGGTCTTCTGCCACGGCGACAACCAGTCCGGCCAGCTGGGCGACGGCACTCTCAATGACGCGGTCATCAGCCGGGAGGCGGTCAACCCGCTGCAGGGGCTCGGCGACCTCTACACGCAGGTCAGCACCGGCGGCGCCCATACGTGCGCGATCCTGGACACGGTGGGCGGCACCCAGCCGTTCTGCTGGGGCGACAACCGCCGGGGCCAGCTGGGCGATGGTACGATCACGAGCCGGAGCCAGCCTACGCCGGTCAGCACCTCGGGGCTCCGGGTCGACCTGACTTCGATCCGGGCGGGCGGCGGGCATACCTGCGCGCTCTCGGGCCAGGGCGCAGTCTACTGCTGGGGGGACAACGAGTACGGTCAGCTCGGGCTCGACAGTCTCGGCGGCGGGTTCGCGTTCCCGGTCCTATCGGCTACAGGACTGACCTTCACGCAGCTGACCGTAGGGTGGCTGCACACGTGCGGCCTCTCGACCGACGGCGCAGCACTGTGCTGGGGTCGGGCCACCGAGGGCCAGCTCGGCACCGGCTCCATCACGAGCACGGGCACGCCGACGCCCGTGGCCGGCACAGAGACGTATGTCGAGCTGGAGACGGGCGCGTCCCAATCGTGCGGCATCACCGCCACCGGCGGGCTCGAGTGCTGGGGCTACAACTCCTCCGGTCAGGTCGGGGTCGGCAGCACTTCGTTCGAGGTCACGACACCAACGCCCGTGACGTTCCCGGCCGCGGTGACGATAAGCGACGTCGCGCTGGGCCGGATCCACGGCTGCGCGCTGGCCTCCACCGGGCCGGTCTACTGCTGGGGTGGCAACGACGAGCTCCAGCTCGGGCAGGCCAGCCCGCGGGCGACGCGGACGCCGCTCCTCGTCCCGTTGCCCCGCGGGTTCGTACCGACGAGCCTGGCCGCCGGCGGCAACGTAACGTGCGCAATGGACGGCACTCGCACCATCTGCTGGGGCGGGGTCCCTGCCGTCTACCTGGGCCGCGGCAGCTGATCACGGCGTCGCAGCCGACCTGCGCCGGAGGCACCTCAGGGCGATGAGGGCGCGCCGGGGCCCGTGCTCCGGGCCCCAGGAGCCGTCGTCGTGCTGCGTGGCGACGAGCAGCCGGACGCCGTACTCGAGGGCCGACCGGGCGCGATCGCCGCCGACTCCGGCCCCGGCGGCCTCCGCGAACACGGCCATGGCGTGGAAGGGGTCCGCATCCATCCAGCTGCCATCGCCCCTCTGCTTCCCGGCTGCGATCGCCAACGCCCGGCTCGCCGCATCCCGGTCCTCCGGCGCCGGCGAAGCGATCAGCGACCGGGCCGCGGCCAGCAGCGCGGTCATCGTGAACCCGTCGGGCGCGTCGCGCCACGCGTCGACGATCCGGCGGAGCACCTCCAGGTGCAGCCCGGCGTCGGTCCCGAGCCCGCGCCAGACGAGGACGCACCGGAGCGCCTCGGCCGATACGACGAACCGGGCCTGATTATCGCCGGTGACCACGGCCCCGGACGCGAGCTCGATTTCCGGAATCGCCAGCGTGCCCGGGCTAAAGAACCCGCCCGCAAAGTGGTGGCACAGTCCCCTGCGGTGGCGCTCCGGCGTGCACCCCTCGGTCCACGCCCCGGGACGGCCGGTCCGGCCCCGGACCCAGTCCAGCGCCCGGCCGATGGCCGGGTCCTGCTCCTTCAGCCTGGCGGCCTCCCGGAGCTCGTGGAGCGTGAGCAGCGCCTCGGCCGTGGCCAGCAGGTCCCGACCCCAGGACCCCTCGCGCTCGCCGTCCAGGATCCGACGCACCCAGCGGCGGGCATCGGCGTCCGACTCGGCCACACCAGCCTCGTGGACGGCGATCGCGGCCTCGGGAGCGTCCTGCTCCGCGAGCCACGCCAGGGCCGCGGTCCTCGCTCGGGTCTCGCTCATGGTCCGCTCCCGGTCATGACAGGTAGGTCCCGATCAGGGCGGTCAGCGCGCTGTGGGCCGCGTGGATCTCCGCCACGGCCACGGACTCGTCCGCCGAGTGGGCGTCGCCGATGCTGCCGGGGCCGAAGCACAGCGCGGGGATCCCGGCCTCGGTGAACGTAACGGCCTCGACCCACGCCGACATCCCGGCCGTGGCCGGGCGGAGCCCGGCGCTCCGGGCGGCATCGGTCACAGCGGCGACCAGCCGGTGCTCGGCCGCGATCTCGCTCCCCGGCCGGTGCAGCGTCACGTCGAGCGACGCGTCCAGGGTCGGCACCTCGGACCGCAGCGTCTCCAGAACGAGCTCCACCTCCGCACGGAACGTATCGCCGGTCTCGCCGGGCAGCGTTCGCCGCTCCAGCGTGAGCGTGCAGGCGGCCGGATAGACCGAGGGCGCGGTCCCACCCCGCACCGTGCCGGCGTGCACCGACCCGGACCCGAGAAGGGGGTGCGGCGTCCGCTCCGCCAGGGCAGACTCCAGGTCGCCCAGGCGGGCGAGGAAGAGACCGGCGTGACGGATCGCGTCCACACCGCGCTCAGGCCGCGAGCCGTGCGCGGCCCGGCCCCGGAACGTCAGCTCGATCCAGGTGAACCCCTTGTGCGCCGGCATCACGTCGAGCGAAGTCGGCTCGCAGACGACGGCGCCATCCGCCATCAGCCCGTTCTCGACCAGTCTGCGGGCGCCCAGCCCCGCCACCTCTTCGTCGGCGGTGAGGGCGATGACCAGCGTGCCGCGGTACCCGTCCCGGGTCGCGTCCCGCGCGGCGGCGAGGGCCGCGGCGACCCCGCCCTTCATGTCCGCGGAGCCCCGCCCCAGGAGCCGGCCGTCCCGCACGACGGGGTCGAACGGGTCGATGACCATCTCCTCCACGCCCACGGTGTCGAGGTGCCCGTTGAGGATCAGCGTCGGCCCGTCCCCGTCCCCATGGCGCGCGAGCACGCTGGGTCGACCCGGCGGGGCCTCCACGAGCTCGACATCGAAGCCCCAGGACCGGAGCCATCCGGCCGTCAGGGCGGCAATCTCCGCCTCCCCCGAGCCCGTCGGCTCGAGCGCCGGGTTCACGGACGGCGTGGCGATCAGCGCGCGGGCCAGGACGACCGCATCGCCGGCGTCGATGTCCGATTTCGTGTCATAAGCCCGGGGGGTCATGGCGTCCTCCCTGGGTGCCTTTTATGATTCGGCGGTCACCTTGCCGAGCTCCTCGCTTCGCGGGAGGCACGATCCGCACGTTGAGCGTCAGTCTGCTGGCCGCCGCCGCGCTGGTGGCCGGCATCTTCTTCAGTCGTAGCCGCACCCCCACCGCCGTGGAGCTGGAGCCTGAAGCCGATCCCGGCGACGCCATCCAGCTCGAAGCCCTGCGCCGAGCCGGGATCTAGCCCGGCTTCCCGGGCGGAAGAGGGGTCGTGGACGATCCGTCCACCGGGTCTCCGTGCGTCCCGGCATGAGCGACGACTGCCCGGTGGATATCGGTTTCTTCGTGCCCTTATCGTAGAGGACGCACCAGCCCACGGCCAGAGTCGCTTTCGCGGATATGGGAGCGTGTGCGTCTGCTGCTGCGGCCGGAGGCGGTCACGTCGTTGAGAGGAGCCGAGGCGGGTGCGACCCGGAGCCGCTCAGGGGTAGTCGAACTCTGCGTTCTTCTCGATGTAGCTGGTCCACTCCGGGGGAACGTCGGTGTCGGGGAAGATCGCCGTCACCGGGCACTCGGGCTCGCAGGCGCCGCAGTCGATGCACTCGTCCGGGTGGATATAGAACTGGTCGTCCCCCTCGTAGATGCAGTCCACGGGACAGACTTCGACGCAGCTGGCGTCCTTGGTGCCGATGCACGGCTCCGTGATGATGTATGGCATTCTGCTTCCTCCGAGCTTCGTCCGTAGCGGGCGGCCGAATAGTGTAAGAGGTTCAGGGCTCGTGCAAGCCCCCGTCGGGTCCCGACAGGT
>JAWVYT010000048.1:0-9835 GCA_033722595.1 Longimicrobiales bacterium | reverse complement strand
GAACTCACGGGTCATAGAGATCGGCCCGACACGTGTGGTAATGGCGGTTGAGAACTTCGGCACCATCCGCCAGGAGATTCTGGAAATGCCCCAGAGGGGAGGAGCCGAGCGATGATACCGATCATGACGCTGCGCGCCGTTCTGCTGGCCGCGCTGGCAGGGGTGCAGGGCCTGAGTGTCGTCTCGGCCGGTGACCGTACGAACGTGGTCATCGAGGCGGACGGCGAGGTGACCTTCGAGCACCAGATGCTGACCAGCCCGCCGCGGATCGTGGTGGACGTCTCCGGTTCGGAGTTCCAGCTGCCGCAGCGGCGGTTCCTGGACATCAATCGGGGCGGAGTCCTGGCGCTGCGGTCCAGCCAGTACCGGACGGGGGTCGTCCGCGTGGTGGTGGATCTGGCCGAAGCCGTGGACTACGAGATCGAGGAGTCCGGAGGCCGGATCCGGGTCTCGTTCCCGAACCCGTCGGGTGCGTTCGAGGCGTGGAGCACCGGCCAGACCCGCATGGCGGCGCTGCAGGTGACCCCGCAAGAGCCGGAGCCGACGCCGGATCCGGAGCCGGTCCGCGCGAATACGCGCCGGTCGGACCGGGCGGCCGCCGAGGTCCCGGTCACCCGTCCTGCGATCCAGGAGGCGCCGGCGCCGGAGCAGGCGCGGATCACGGTGGAGTTCCGCGAGGTGCCCATCGTGGACGTGCTGAACACGTTCGCCGACTTCTCGGGCCGGAGCATCGTTCCCGGTCAGGGCGTCGGTACGCAGACGATCACCGCGGCGATCAGGGAGCAGCCGTGGGACGAGGCGATGCGGGCGATCCTGGAGGGGCAGGGGCTGACGGCCACCGAGCTCCCGAGCGGGATCATCATGGTCACGTCGCTCGCGCAGCAGCGCCAGCTGGAGGCGGCCGAGGAGACGGTTACGGAGGCGTTCCAGCTCCAGTACGTCTCCGCCGACTCGGTGGCGCCGCAGGTCCAGCAGCTGCTGGCGCAGGGCGTGGCCGGTGACGGAGAGGGCCAGCAGCGGCAGTCGCAGGGCCAGGTGGCCGTGAACCGCGCCACCAACTCCATCATCGTGTCGGCCCGCCAGTCGGTGGTGGACCGGCTCCGGAACCTCATCCCCACCCTGGACCGACGCACGCCGCAGGTCACGGTACAGGTCCGGATCCTGTCGGTTCGGCGCAGCGACTTCAGTGGGCTCGGGGTCCATTACGAGTTCAAGGATCGGGGCGAGAGGCTCATGCTCAACCGGTTGACGCCGGGTTGGAATGACATCAATCGCGACGGCGTCTTCGACCCGGGGGAGGAAGTGGAGGCCCCGTCGGAGCAGGTGGATCTGAGCGGGTCGGCCGTCTCGGCCGTGGGCAACGCGGCGGAGCGGATCCCGCAGGCGACGTTCGAGATCCTCTCGACGCTGCTCCTCGGCCGGCACACGCTGGTCACCTGGCTCGACGCGGTAGAGCGGCTCGAGCTGGCGGAGCTCCAGGCGGACCCGGTAGTGAGCGTGCTGGACCACCGCACGGCCCGCGTGCACGTGGGCGAGCGGACGCCACTCCGGGTCGTGGATCAGGGCGCGGCCAGCGCGCAGGGGCCCCAGGCTACGGTGCAGACGGAAGAGACCGGCGTGATCCTGGAGCTGACGCCCCACGTCGTGGGTGAGGATCAGGTGCTGATCCAGCTCCACGCCGAGCGGTCGGAGATCCAGTCGTTCGCGGTGGACCAGGGCTACGTGTTCGGGACGCAGGAGACGGAGACGGAGATCCTGCTGGATGACGGCCAGACCGCCGTGATCAGCGGGCTCACCACCACCGACCTGCGGAACACGGAGCAGGGGATCCCGATCCTCATGAACCTGCCGTTCATCGGCGCCCTCTTCCGGAACACCTACGTGACGGAGGAGAAGGAAGACCTCCTGATCATGGTCACGCCGTATATCGACCGGTCCGGCGGGTTCTAGAGCGTCACGGCGGATGCACCCGGTGGCGATCCGGCAGGCAGGCAAACGGCAGCGGGGGGACGCCCAGGCGTCCCCCCGCTCGCTGCATCCGGGCGCGGCGGGGCGTCCGCCCGGGTGGGTGGACCGGCTGGACGCCGGGCCCGATCCGGTGGCGTTCGCCATCAACGCGATCGTCCTGGGCACCATCGCGGCGGTCCACGCCACGACCGACGCGCCGCTGGGCTTCGGGTTCCTGTACCTGGGACCCGTAGCGTGGGTGGCCTGGCGCTGGGGCTGGTTCGCCGGCGTGCTGTGGGCGGTCGTGGCGGCGCTGCTCTGGCTCGTGGCGGAGCCCGCGGGGACTCCCGTCGTGGTCGTCTGGAACCTCGCGGTGCAGACCGCGGCTCTGCTGGCCGCGGCGTTCCTGGTGGCCGGGCTCCGGCAGGAACGCGACGCCGTGCGCACCCTCGCCGGGACCGATCACCAGACCGGTGTGCACAATCCGCACGCCTTCCGCGAGCTCGTGGAGCTCGAGCGGAGCCGGGCCCTCCGGTACGACCGCCCCTTCACCCTGGCGTACATGGATGTGGACGGGTTCCGAAGGATCAACCGGGAATGGGGCCATACCGCCGGCGACCAGGCGCTCCGCATGGTCGCAACCACCATCCGCGAGAACATCCGGAGCATGGACTCCGTGGCCCGGATGGGCGGCGACGAGTTCGCGCTCCTGTTCCCCGAGACGGGGAAGGGCGCGGCCGGTGTGGCGCTCCACAAGATCCAGAGCCGACTGCTGCAGACCAGCGACGACCGCTCGCTGTCGCTGGGGTTCACGATCGGGGCGGTGATCTGCGTGGGCGCGCCCGAGTCGGTCGACGACCTGATCCAGCGGGCCGAGGCGCTGATGTACGCCGCGAAGGAGGACGGGGGCTCCGGCATCCGCACCGAGGTGCTGGACGGGAACTTCGGCATCGAGGCGATCCTGCAGCGCGGTTGACGTTCGTCCTCCGTGCCGCCAGTCTCCGGAGCCCCCGCACGCGGGGGCTCGTCTTTTTCGGGGCCCCCTGCCCGTCTTGCCAGACGGCCGAGCCCTGTTGTACCGATAGCGCGTACCAGACGCGGAGCCAGTGATGCGATTTACATTCAGGACGGCAGGCGAGTCCCACGGGAAGGGCCTGGTCTCCCTGGTCGAGGGGGTACCGGCAGGGCTGGAGCTCGTCGCCGAGCGCGACATCGACCCGGAGCTGCGCCGTCGCCAGGGCGGCTACGGGCGGGGCGGCCGCATGGCCATCGAGGAGGACCGGGCAGAGATCGTGGCCGGGGTGCGTCTCGGCGAGACGATCGGCGCGCCGATCGCCCTGCTGGTCTGGAACAAGGACTGGGAGAACTGGCAGACGGCGATGGCCGCCGAGCCGCGGGAGGCGAGCGACCGCGAGCTCCGGCGAGTCCACCTCCCGCGGCCGGGCCACGCCGACCTCGTGGGCGTCCTGAAATACCGGCGTGACGACGCCCGCGACATCCTCGAGCGGGCGTCCGCGCGGGAGACGGCGGCCCGGGTCGCGGCCGGGGCCGTGGCGAAGCGGCTGCTGGCCGAGCTCGGCGTGTCCATCGGGAGCCATGTGGTCCGCCTCGGCGCTGTGGAAGCGCGGCGGCCGGAAGAGTGGCCCGACGATCTGAACGCCGCGTCCGATGCGTCACCGCTCCGGACCCTCGACCCGGAGGCCGAGGAGCGGATGATCGACGCGGTGGACGCCGCCCAGGAGGACGGGGACACCCTCGGGGGCGTCTTCGAGGTCGTCGCCACCGGACTCCCGGCGGGGCTCGGCAGCTACGTCTCGTGGGACCGCAAGCTCGACGGCCGGCTGGCGGGCGCGCTCATGTCCATCCACGCCATGAAGGGCGTCGAGATCGGGCTGGGCTTCGAGGCCGCCCGACGCCGGGGCTCCCGCGTCCACGACGAGATCGAGCACGACCCCGAGGGCCCGGTGGAGCGGACCGGCGGCTACCGCCGTTTGAGGAACAACGCCGGCGGGCTCGAGGGTGGCATCACCACCGGCGAGCCCGTCGTGTGCCGGGTCGCCATGAAGCCGCTGTCCACGCTCATGAAGCCCTTGAAGAGCGTCGACCTGAGGACGAAGGAGCGGGCCGACGCGATCCGGGAGCGGAGCGATGTCGCGGCGCTGGCGGCGGCCGGGGTGGTCGGGGAGGCCATGGTGGCCATCACGCTCGCCGACGCGGTGCTGGAGAAGTTCGGTGGCGACTCCGTGGCGGAGCTGCTCCGGAACGTGGAGGGCTATCGGGACGACCTGGCCCGGCGGGGTCTCGAGCTCCGGGAGGCCAGCAGCGAGGATCCCTACGAGTCGGGGGTCGGCTGACCGTGCGCCGGCCGGCTGCTTCGATGGGCATGCTCCCGTGAGCGCTGGAACGCCCGATCACCGCCATGCCGGCTCGCCGAACGACGCATCGCGCCATGGCGCTGTCCCGGGGATCGATCGCATCGTGCTGATCGGATTCATGGCCGCCGGGAAGACCACCGTGGGCCGGATCCTGGCGGACCGGCTCGGGTGGGGCTTCATCGATTTCGACGACGCCATCGCCGAGCGGGTCGGCCAGCCGCCCGGCGCCGTGATCCGGGATCGGGGCGAGGCGGCGTTCCGCGCGCTGGAGGCCGAGGTCACCCGGGAGCTGGCGGACCGGCGGCAGGTCGTCCTGGCTCCGGGCGGCGGATGGGCGGTCCAGCCGTCGCTCATGGAGTCCATGGGCTCCGGGACCGCGCTCGTGTGGCTTCGCGTAACTCCGGAGGAAGCGGTGCGGCGCGCGGAGGCGGACGGAGCCGATCGCCCCCTTCTGGGTCCGCCGGAGGGGCGAGTCGCGCGCATGGCGCGACTGCTCCGGTCCCGGGAGCGCCGGTACCGGACGGCCGACGTGGTCGTGGATGTGGATGACCGGGAACCCCCCGAGGTGGCGGAGGCGATCCTCCACCGTCTGGGGTCGAGTGCGGGAGGAGAATGAGCGGAGCGAAGCACCTGGTGATCGTGGAGTCGCCGGCCAAGGCGCGCACCATCGGCAGGTACCTGGGCCCCGACTACGACGTGAAGGCGTCGGTGGGGCACGTGCGGGATCTCCCGGAGCGGGAGCTGGGGGTGGATGTGGAGGCCGGGTTCGAGCCGACCTACGTCACGATCCGGGGGAAGGGGAAGATCCTCCGGGAGCTCGACCGCAGCGCGAGGAACGCTCGCCGGGTCCTCCTGGCCACGGACCCGGACCGGGAGGGCGAGGCCATCGCGTACCACGTCGCCGAGCAGCTGGGGTACGACCCCGAGGGGGGGAACGACCGGTTCCACCGCATCCGGTTCCACGAGGTCACACGGGACGCGGTCCGGCGGGCGCTGGCGGAGCCGGAGCGCCTGGATATGCGGAAGGTCGAGGCCCAGCAGGCGCGGCGGATCCTCGATCGGCTCGTGGGCTATCAGGTGAGCCCCCTGCTCTGGAAGCCGATCCGGCGGGGGCTCAGCGCCGGCCGCGTCCAGACCGTGGCGCTCCGGCTGATCGCCGAGCGGGAAGACGAGATCCGGGCGTTCGAGCCACGCGAGTACTGGTCGATCACGGCGAAGCTCCGGGCCGGGGCCCGGGACTTCGAGGCGAAGCTTCATCAGATCGACGGCGGGAAGTTCACGCTGGAGGACGAGGCGGCCGCGCGGGCGGTCCTGGACGCCGTGGAGGGGCTGCCGTTCATCGTGACGCGGGTCAAGCGGCGGGAGCGCAGGAAGAACCCGCCGCCGCCCTTCACCACGTCGACGCTCCAGCAGGAGGCGGCCAAGCGGCTCAACTTCAACGCCCGGACCACCATGCGGGTGGCGCAGCGGCTGTACGAAGGGGTCGAGCTGCCCGGCGGGGCGGCCGGGCTGATCACGTACATGCGGACTGACTCGACCCGGGTCGCGGGGTCGGCCGCCGGTGCGGCCCGCAGCCACCTGGAGCGTCGTTTCGGCAAGCGGTACGTCCCGGGCCGACTCCGCCTTTGGACCGGTCGGCAGCAGAGGGGCGCACAGGAGGCCCACGAGGCGATCCGACCCACGGACCCCGCGCGCACCCCCGACGAGGTCCGCCGGTTCCTGGACCGGGACGGCCACGCACTCTACGAGCTGATCTGGCTTCGGTTCATGGCCGGCCAGATGCGCGCAGCCGTCTACGACACGACCACCCTCGACTTCGACCTCACGGGCTCGAACGGCACGACGTACCTGTTCCGGGCCACGGGCTCCGTCCTGAAGTTCGACGGATTCACCCGTCTCTACCGGGAGAGCCGGGAGGAGGGCGACCGGAGGACGCTGGATGACCTGGAGCCCCTTCCGTCGCTCGACAAGGACGACCGCGCCGACCTGAGGGCGCTCGAGCCGGACCAGCACTTCACCCAGCCGCCGCCGCGGTACACGGAGGCCAGCCTGGTCAAGGAGCTGGAGAAGCGCGGCATCGGGCGACCTTCCACGTACGCCCAGATCATCTCCACGATCCGGGACCGGAAGTACGTGACGATGGACCGCAAGCGGTTCACCACCACGCCGCTGGGCGAGACGGTGGCCAAGGTCCTGGTCCGGATCTTCCCGAACCTCTTCGACCCCGGGTTCACCAGCGAGATGGAGACGGAGCTGGACCGGATCGAGGAGGGCGACCTGGACTGGCGCGCCGTCCTCGAGGCGTTCTATGAGCCGTTCCGCGAGCGGCTCGAGGAGGGGGAGGAGCGCAGCGAGGAGATCATCCGCTCCCTGATGGAGCTCCAGGACGAGGAGTGTCCCGAATGCGGGAGCCACCTGGCGGTGCGCTGGAACCGGTTCGGCCGGTTCGTCGGCTGCACTTCGTACCCGGAGTGCACGTACACCCGGTCGCTCGACGACGAAGCCCGACCGGAGCCGGAGGCCACGGGCGAGACGTGCCCCGAGTGTGGCGGACCGCTCCTGAAGCGGACCGGCCGCTACGGCCCGTTCATCGGGTGCGGGAACCACCCCGAGTGCACGTTCACCAAGCCGCTCACCGTCCCGGGCCTGACCTGTCCCCGGTGCGGCGAGGGAGAAGTAGCCGAGAGGCGGACGCGCAAGCGGAAATCGTTCTGGGGCTGCACCCGGTACCCGGAGTGCGACTGGTCGGTGTGGGAGGAGCCGGTCCCGGTCCCCTGCCCCACGTGCGGCGAGGCCGACTTCCTCCTGAAGAAGAGCACGAAGAAGAGGGGCGAGTTCTACAAATGCATCGAGTGCAGGTCGGAGATGTCGCCGGCGACGCTGGAGGCCGAGGTCGGGTCGCTGGCCATTGCGACGGCGGCCTCCGGGGACGACGGGGCGGAGGCGTAGCATGGCGCGCGTGACGGTCGTCGGGGGCGGCCTCGCCGGGTGCGAGGCGGCGTGGCAGCTGGCCGAGCGCGGCCACCGGGTGGCGCTGGTCGAGATGCGCCCGGTCAAGCACACCGAGGCGCATCAGACCGATGATCTCGCAGAGCTGGTCTGCACCAACTCGTTCAAGAGCGAGGACACGGGGAACGCCCACGGCCTGCTCAAGGCGGAGATGCGACGACTCGGCTCCATCCTCCTCTCCTGCGCCGACACGTCCCGGGTCCCGGCCGGCACCGCGCTGGCGGTGGACCGGGAGCTCTTCTCGGCCCGGATGACCCGGGCCATGGAGTCGCACCCCGGGATCACCCTGCAGCGCCGGGAGGTGACCGCGCTGCCCGCGGGCCCGGCGGTGATCGCCACGGGTCCGCTGACGTCCGACCCGCTGACCGACGAGATCCGGGCGCTGCTCGGCGATGACGGCCTCGCCTTCTACGACTCCATCGCCCCCATCGTCGAGGGCGATTCCGTGGACATGGACGTCGCATGGCTCGCGTCCCGATGGGGCAAGGGGGCGGGGGCCGACTACCTGAACTGCCCAATGACCGAGGTCCAGTACGAGGCCTTCATCGACGCGCTCCTCGAGGCGGATGTGTATCCGGGCCACGACTGGGAGAACATCCCGTACTTCGAGGGGTGCCTGCCCGTCGAGGTCATGGCGGAGCGCGGACGGGAGACGCTGCGGTACGGCCCGATGAAGCCGATCGGACTGCCGGACCCCCGGACGGGAACGGTCCCCCACGCGGTCGTCCAGCTCCGCCGAGAGGACCGCGAGGGCCAGATGTGGAACGTGGTGGGGTTCCAGACCCGGCTCCGGACCGGCGAGCAGCGCAGGGTGTTCCGCATGATCCCGGGGCTCGGGACCGCCGAGTTCCTGCGCATGGGCTCCATCCACAGGAACACCTACCTCAACTTCCCGGGCCGGCTCACCGCCTGGGGCGCCCCCCGGCCCGATGCGGCGGACCCGGACCGACCGGAGCCCGACCCGTCCTCCGTCCGGCCCCTGATCTTCGCCGGGCAGCTCACCGGGGTAGAGGGCTACACCGAGTCGGCGGCCTCCGGGATCCTGGCGGGGCTCAACCTGCATCGCATCGTCTCGGGCCTCGAGCCGGTGGTCCCGCCCGCCACCACCATGATCGGCGGGCTGTACCGCTACCTGCGGCAGGCCGATCCCGACGATTTCCAGCCCATGAACTCGAATTTCGGGCTGCTGGAGCCGCTGCCCGAGCGCGTGAAGAAGAAGCGGGAACGCCGGGAGCGGATGGCGGAACGGGCGCTGGCGCACCAACTTGCATGGATGGCCGAGCACGCGATCGAAGGTGTTGAGAGTCTAGAGGCTAGAGTCTAGAGTCTAGAGGCTAGAGGCTAGAGGCTAGAGTTTGGAGACTGGAGCCTGGGGGGGAGGGCGGATGGACGGCGGGCGGGAGCCGCTGGACGAGTATCTCCGATACATCGAGGAGGGGCGGCAGCTGAGCCCCAACACGGTGGCGGCGTACCGGCGCGACCTGACCCAGTTCCGGCGCTGGCTCGACACCCAGTACCCGGAGTGGGAGTGGCCGGACGTGGATCGGCTGGATCTCCGGTCGTACCTCGGCCACCTGAACCGACGGGGGCTCGCGCGGCGGACGATCAGTCGGAAGCTCTCGGCCGTCCGGACGTTCTACCGGTGGCTGCACCGCGAGGAGCTCGTCGAGGCGAACCCGGCCCGCACCGTCCGGTCGCCGAAGCTGGACCGCAAGCTTCCGGCGTGGCTGACCCGGAGCGATGTGGACCGGATGTTCGTGCTGGCGGAGAACCGGGCGGCCGAAGGCGGGTTCCGGGGCGCGCGGGACCTGGCGATCCTGGAGACCTTCTACGCCACCGGGATGCGGGTCTCCGAGCTCCAGGGGCTGGATCTGGCCGACATCGACCTGGTGGGCGACCAGGTGAAGGTTCGGGGGAAGGGCCGGAAGGAGCGGATCGTGCCGCTGGGCGGCGCGGCGGTGCGGGGGCTCCGCCGCTACGAGCCGCGACGACGCGAGGTGCTGGCGGCGTCCGGGGGCCCGGACCGCGACGCACTGTTCGTTTCCGGGAACGGGACGCGCCTCTCCACCCGCCGGATCCAGGACATCGTGCAGGGGTTCCTGGACGCCGTGGCCGACGACGGCGAGCTGTCGACCCACTCCCTCCGCCACTCCTTCGCCACCCACCTCCTGGACGCCGGCGCCGACCTGATGGCCGTGAAGGAGCTCCTCGGCCACGCGTCCCTCTCCACCACACGGATCTACACGCACACGTCGAAGGAGCGGCTCAAGCGGGTGTACAGGGACGCGCACCCCCGGGCCTAGCCGACGCCCGGGACGGCCGGGCCCCTTCCCGCGAACGTGAGCCGCGCGGCGGTGTACACGAAAGACCATGAGCAAAACCGAGATGCACGCGACGACCATCGTCGCGACGAGACACGCCGGGAAGGTGGCGCTGGGCGGCGACGGCCAGGTCACCATGGGCGAGACGGTCATGAAGGGCGGCGCCCGGAAGGTCCGGACGCT
>JAWVYT010000047.1:0-9866 GCA_033722595.1 Longimicrobiales bacterium | reverse complement strand
GGCTCGCCGAGCTCCAGCGAAGCCACGGCGTCCTCGAACTGGATCTTCGCGATCTCCGCCAGGGAGAGTGGTCGCTGAGCCTCGACGTCGGATGCGGTGGTGGGCATGGCAGGCTCGGGGTGCAGGGGGTTATGGGAGGGTAAGGTGGGGTGGGGGCTGAGGGCTGGCAATCTAAGGTCTTCCGCGAGCCCGGGGTGAGCCTGGTCGGTTGCGGGCGCGGCGAGGGGGCGTCTACCATTCCGCCATGAAGCGACCGGACCCCCTCGACGAGCTCGCGCTGCTGGTCCGCTCCAACCACGGACTGGCGGTGCTGGAGACGCCGGAGGAGGAGCGGGCGGAAGGTCTGCTCATGCACCTGGCCGACCGACTGGGGGTGCCGTATTTCGCGTGGACCCGGAGCCGAGGACTGTCGCGGTCGGACAGAGACGGTGCGGCGTACAACACGCAGCAGCCGGCGTCGGCGCTGACGCACGTCCAGCACGCGGCCTTCCCGGCCGTTTACCACTTCCGCGGGCTGGCCGAGTTCCTGGACGACCCCACCACGGCGGCAGCGCTCTCGGACGCCATCGAGCCGTACGAGGGGAACGACGGCATCGTGGTCCTGACCGGTACCGGGATCGAGCTCCCGCCACGGGTCCGGCGGCGCGCGGCGGTGGTCCGGCTGGCCCCGCCGGACGAGGAGGACTACCAGCAGCTTCTGAGCCGGATCCTCCGGGACCTGCGGCAGCGGGCGGACGTGGGGGTCGAGATGGAGCCGGAGGACCTGCGTCGCCTGTACGCGAACCTGCAGGGGCTGACGTTGATGGAGGCGGAGAAGCTCCTGACAAAAGCGATCGTGGAGGACGGAAAGCTCCGGCCCGCGGACATCGAGAAGGTGCTGGATCACAAGCGCCAGGTCGTGGAGCGGGAGGGCCTGCTGGAGTACTACCCGGCCGAGGAGGCCATGACCGAGGTCGCGGACCTGGCGACGCTGAAGGACTGGCTGGGGAAGCGGCGGTCGATCATCACCGACCCGGACCGGGCCCGGAATTTCGGGCTCGAGTTCCCCCGGGGCGTCATGCTGGTGGGGATCCCCGGGGCCGGGAAGTCGCTGTGCGCCAAGGCGGTCGCCCACGAGTGGGGGCTGCCGCTCCTCAAGCTGGATCCCGCCGGTCTGTACAACAAGTACATCGGCGAGACGGAGAAGAACTTCCGACGGGCCATGGAGACGGCGGAGCGGATGTCACCGGTCGTGCTCTGGATCGATGAGATCGAGAAGGCGTTCGCCGAGGGCGGGACGGAAGATGGCGGGGTCTCGACCCGGGTCCTCGGCACGTTCCTCTCCTGGATGCAGGAGCGCAGGGGTGACGTCTTCATCGTGGCCACCGCGAACGCCGTGGAGCGGCTCCCGCCGGAGCTGCTCAGGAAAGGGCGCTTCGACGAGGTTTTCTTCGTCGATCTTCCGGACCCCGCGGCCCGGGCGGAGATCTTCCGGATCCACCTGCAGCGACGGAACCAGTCGGCGGAAACGTTCGACCTCCGGCGACTGGCGGAAGCCGCCGAAGGGTTCAGCGGCGCGGAGATCGAGCAGGTCATCATCAGCGCCCTGTACTCGGCGTTCGCCGATGATCGGGCGCTGGACACCGAGACGCTCCTCGAAGAGGCTCGGGCGACCCGGCCGCTCTCTGTTGTAGCGGCGGAACGGGTGGCCGGGCTCCGGCGCTGGGCGGAGGGCCGGACGGTGCGGGCCAATTGACGTAATCCATCTCCCCACAACAATTTCAGCGACCGCCCTACTGCGCCGGTACCCCGTTGATGGCATCATGGAATCCGAAGCGGGGGTAACCGCGGCGCGCGGGTAGGGGCTTCGCCGGAGAGTCGCCGTAGGGCCCCCGTTTCTCTAGCTACAGAGCCGCCGACAGGAGGAGAGATCATGCCCAGCAGGGTTCTCGTTCCTGTCGACGGCTCTAACTTTGCCGAGCATGCCCTTCCCTACGCGCTCGGGATCGCACGACGGACGGGTGCGACCCTCCATCTGGCGCTGGTCCACGTCCCGGCCGAGGCGGTGAGCCCCACCTACCCGTACATGGATGCCGTTGCCGACCGCGACGAAGAGATCCGGGAGCACGACGCGACCTACCTGGAGGGGCTGGTGGACCGCCTGTCGCCGTCCGGGCTGGAGCTGAAGCCGGCGCTCCTGAACGGGAGGGTGCCGGCGGCGCTGGCGGACTTCGTCGACGACCGGCAGATCGACCTGGTGGTGATGACGACCCATGGCCGGGGCGGGATCCAGCGGGCGTGGCTGGGGAGCACGGCCGATTCGCTGATCCGCCACTGCATGATCCCGATCCTGCTGGTCCGCCCGAGCGAGGAGACCCGTGAGATCGGGCCGGAGAGCGACCGCCGGGTGGACCGGGTGCTGGCCGCGCTGGACGGGAGCGAGACCGCCGAGACGGCGCTCCGGGACGCGTTCGAGATCGGGATCACGGAGGACGCCGCGCTGGTCCTGATCCACGCGGTGCAGCCGCCGGTGGCGGCGGCGTCGCCGTACCTCCCCCACACCATCCAGCTCACCCACGACGAGATGGAGGCGCGGGAGGACCACATGCGCCGCTACCTGGAGCGGATCGCCGAGGCGGATTGGCTCGGGGGCCGTGAGGTCGAGGTCAAGGTGGAGGTCGACTACCACCCCGCGCCCGCGATCCTCGAGGTCGCCGAGGAGCGGGATGTGGACCTCATCGCCCTCGGCACGCACGGCCGCGGCGGGCTCCGGCGTCTGATCCTGGGCAGCGTCGCCGACAAAGTGATCCGCGGCACCCACCGTCCGGTCCTGGTCCACCGGGGTGCGGGCACCATCGCCCGGCTCCGCGGTCGGATCGAGCCGGACGACGAGAGCGCCTGACCCTCCGCTTCAGGGGCTGATGCCCACCCTCAGACTCAGCAGCACGGCGTGCGTGCTCCCGGGCGTGCCGGCAGGGTGCGCGACGTACTGCAGATCCGGCTGGACGGACAGGCCGTCTGCGAGCCCGACACGATAGGAGAGCTCCACGACCTGCTCCGGTGCCTCTCGGCTCGTGGGGAACCCCTTCGTCTCGAGGTGCATCGGGTCGGGCCAGGCCAGCGCGACGCCCAGCCCCAGCTCGTCCGTCGACCGGGCCAGGCCCCGGGCCGTGACTCCGAAACCGACGTAGGCGGACACCGCGCTCTGGCCCCGGAGCGCCGAGCCCGCCCGGGCGAAAAGGCCGAGGACGCGATCGGGGTCGCCGGGATCGACGGACAGCCGGGTTTCGGCCAGCGCGTAGACGCCGCAGCAGGCCGACCCGGCGTCCGATAGGCCAGCGTACCGCCAGACTCCGAGGGCCACCCTTCTCGGGTGCGTGGCGGCCCTGCGGCCGACCCGGGGGTGGGCCGCCCGAGCGTCCGGCGTCCCACCGCCGAGGGCCACCTCCGTGACCAGAAGTGCGCCATCGCCCGGACGGATCCAGGGGTCGAAATCGTCGGGATCCGCGGGGTCGCCGGGCGTGCCGTCGATCAGCGCCAGCCGGAGCCGGAGCGACGGGCTGATCGCCACGGCCGCACGCACGCCGAGCCCCGTGGTGGGGAACACGGACGGGCCGTTCGGCCCGCTCAGCGCGAAGTCGGGGCCGATCCCGAACGAGCTGTTGAGGAAGAGGCCGGCGACCTCCAGCACATCGAACTCCGAGTTGAGGTCGTACAGCCCGGCCAGGACCGAGATTCGACCCGGGAGGTTCTGCTGCAGCCACACCTCGAACGGGAAGACGCCTTCGGGCGCCGCGATGTTGCTGGGTCCCTGGATGTCTCCGACATGGACGGAAGGACCACGGCCCCAGGCGCCTACGATCGTGACGTGCCCGGCGAGCCCGGGAACCGACAGCAGGGCCTGACCGTCGACGTCGACGGTCAGGCCTCCGAGGACCATCGCGGAGCCGGCCCTCCGCACGCCCCCCTCGACGTTCGCCATCAGATCGGCCAGGAGCGATGCGTTCAGGCGGACGGGCTCCGGGCCCTGGGCCCGAATCGGAGACGCCAGCGTCAGCAGGACGACCGCGGCGTACGGGATGACTGCGGCGGGGTGTCGACGCACGAGAGAGGCTCCACGGCTCGAGTCGGTATCCAAATGTCCCGCTCCGGTCGCTCTCGGGCAAGCTTCGGTCGGCCGACCGTTGAACCCTGAACGCCCCGCCGGGTACCCGTGAGCGGAGCGCACCCCGCACGGAGAACCGCCGGAGTGACTGACCCGAAGCGACCGGCCGCCGTCCTGTTCGACTTGGATGGCACCCTCATCGACACCAAGGACCTCTACATGGAGGCGTACCGGGTGGCTGTCGATCCGTACGTGCGGCCCGACATGACCCGCGAGGACATCATGGCGCTCCGGCCCACGTCGGAGGTCGCCTTCCTGCGAGCCGTGGTCCACGAGTCGGACTTCGAGGCCGTGCTCGCCGACTTCTACGGGGCCTACGAGCGGCTCCATACCGAGCGGTTCGGCGGTGTGTTCGCGGGGATCCCGGAGGTCCTCGACCGGATCCGCGGACACGGGCTTCCACTGGGGCTCGTCACGGGCAAGAGCCGCCGGTCCTGGGAGATCACCCGCGCCGCCATGGCCGAGCTGGGCCCGTTCGACGCCCTGGTCTTCGATGACGACGTCCGGGCACCCAAGCCCGACCCGCACGGCCTCGAGCTGGCCGTCGAGACCTTGCGGGTGGAGCCGGGAAGAGCCGCGTACGTGGGCGATACCCGCAGTGACATGGAGGCAGCCAGCACCGCCGGGCTCCGCCCGGTGGCCGCACTCTGGGCACGGGACCCGGAGAGCCGGGACGAGCATGTCCGGCGAGTGGAGGCGGAAGGGGCCACCGTCGCGCACCGGCCCGATGAGCTCCTGCGGATCCTGGCGCTCTGATCCCCTAGAAGGTCACGTCCACCATCGCGTAGCCCCAGACCTGATCCTCGTCGGGGTTCCCGAGTACCGTGGACCAGGCGTCGGCCGCGACGAAGTAGGACAGTCCAGCCGTCAGCCCGACACCGGACGCGTAGCCCCACCGATACGTGAGGTCCAGCTCCTCGCCGAGCCGGCCGGTCTCCAGTCCGTCGGCCGCGGCCAGGTGGAACGTGTGCAGGTCAGCGCCCAGGCTCCGACCCTCGCCGAGGTCCCAGCTCGCCTTCACCGCCAGGTCCTGAAGACCCCGGCCGGCGGTCTGGGCCGGGATGTTCAGGAACAGGTCCATGTACCCGTAGAACTTGTGGTTCGTGGCGAACAGCGTATCGAAGGCCCGGATCTCGTCGTCCGTCGGGTCGTCGTCGCCGGACAGGTGGTCGTACCAAAGCGTCGCGGTGAGGTCGTCGCTCAGCTGCGTGCTGACGCGAGCGCCGATCATGAAAGCGGAGATATTGCGGCTCAACACCGGCCCGTCGGAGTCGCCGCCCTGATAGGCACCCTCGAGCCGCCAGGTCGCCGCGTCCGACTCCGAGACCCAGCGCCCCCCCACCGTCACACGGCTGAGGTCTGTGAACGTCGCCACCCGGGTGTGCAGCAGGCCGTACAGATCCAGCGATCCGGCGGCGGCCAGCGTGCTGTAAATGCCGTACAGGCTCTCATCTTCGGATATGCCGGTGGCAAAGGAGTTCCCGAGCCGGAAGGCCAGACCGTCCACCACCACATCGTCCGACGGACGGAACCGGACCCGCAGCCCGTCGAAGCTGCGACCCTGCTGCGTCCAGCCGACCGCGCCCACCAGACGCTCACCGCCGTACGCCGCTTCCTGGCGACCGACCCGCAACGACCACCGGTCGGCCTCCGCGTCGCCGAGCTCGACCCACCCCTGATGCAGATCCAGACCGTCCGCCGAGTAGTCCGTCAGCGTGCCGGACTCCTCGCCGAAGATCCGTACGTCCTGAAGCTGTACGAACACGGAGACGGAACGGTCCAGGGAAGCGGCGAGCGCCGCACGGGTCCGCATGCTCGTGAACTCCACGGTGCCCAGCCCCTCCACCGGGTCCCGTACCTCGAATCGAGGACGGACCTGCCCGGCCAGCTCGACCTGCTGGGCAGCCGCGGGACCCGCCACGACCAGGAGCCCCACCGCCACGGTCACGGCCCGATCGATCACAGTACCTCCCGGGTTGCTATTCATCACAATCTTATCATAATATGGCCCGCCGCCGCGGGAAACCGGTGTGACCCCGGGGAGCGGAGGGGCTACATTGGGGTGGGTGCGGGGTGGACGGGTGGCGGGATCGAGGAGCGTATGATGGAGGAATCGATATGACGATGTTCCGGGCGGTGTTCCTGGCGGTAGTCATCGGGACGCTGCTGCTGGTGGCTGCGTTCCTGATCCAGTCCGGTCGTCCGGCGGTGGAGGTCGATCAGCCGACGCCGGAGCTGGTGCGGGCCGCGGGGAAGTGCGCGTCGTGTCATCGGGACGAGACGGCGGCCGTGGTGGCGGAGTACGAGCGGAGCGAGCATGCCCGGGAGGGAGTGAACTGCCTGGACTGTCATCGGCCGGTGGGGAGTCAGGTCGGCGAGGAGCATCGGGGCTTCACCATCACGATGAACGTGACGGCGCTGAACTGCGACCAGTGTCACGCGACCCAGTACCGGCAGTTCCTCCGGAGTCGGCATGCGGCGCCGGCGTTCGCGGCCGTACGGGGCTCGGAGCCGTTCACGGAGGAGCAGATCGAGCACGCGGAGACCTATCATCCCGGGGCCGTGGACCGGCCCGCCAACGCGCTGGCGCAGCTGGAGGGCGCGGCGGCGATCGAGTCGGGGTGCGAGGCGTGTCACAGCATCGGCCGTCCGAACCCGGATGGCAGCATAGGGTCGTGCACGGCGTGTCACAGCCGGCACTCGGCGTCGGTGGAGCTGGCGAGGACTCCGCGCACGTGCGGCCAGTGCCACATGGGCCCGGACCACTCCCAGATCGAGATCTACGAGGAGTCGAAGCACGGGGTGATCTACGAGGCGCAGCACGACGGGTTCAACATGTCAGCGGAGCCGACGGCCTTGACGGTGGAGGACATGCCGGTGCCGACGTGCAGCACGTGCCACATGAGCGGGATCGAGGGGTTGAGCCCGACGCACGACGTGACGGAGCGGCTGAGCTGGTGGCTCTTCTCCGCGGTGAGCGAGCGTCGGCCGACGTACCTGCAGGGTCAGGAGGAGATGAAGGCGGTGTGCATGAACTGTCACACGGAGACGCACACCGACGAGTTCTACGAGCAGGCGGAGCGGGTCGTGCTGGCCACGAACGACAAGGTGGGCGGGGCCGAGGCCATCATGGACTCCCTGCGTGCGGAAGGGCTGCTGACGCCGGAGCCGTTCGACGAGCCGGCGGAGTTCCTGTATTTCGATCTCTGGCACTACTACGGCCGTACGGCGAAGCACGGCGCGTTCATGGGTGGCGCCGATTTCGTCCAGTGGCACGGCAACTACGAGCTGCTGCTGAAGACGGTGGAGCTGAAGGAGATCGCAGCGGAGCTACGCGCCCACGGCAGCCCCAAGGCATATCCCACGCGCTACGACGGATCGCCGGATGACTGATGGTCCGTAGGCGATCGTTCCTGGTCGAGGTCTTCGCGGGCCTCAACCTGGCCTTTCTGGCCGTGGATATCTGGGTAGCGCACTCGGTGAACGAGTTCGGGCACTGGGCGGAGTGGATCCCGTTCTGGTTCACCCTCGTGGGTGCGCTGGCGCTTCTGGCGAACCTCGTCGTGTCGGCGCCGCTGCGGTCCGGCGTCCGGGGCTTCAAGGAGGGCGCGGGGCTATGGGTCGGAGTGGCCGTGGGCGCCCTCTCGATCCTGGTCGGTGTGGCGGGACTGCTGTTCCACCTGGAGAGCGATTTCTTCCAGGTCAGGACGCTGCGGAGCCTGGTTTATTCCGCGCCCTTCGTGGCGCCGCTGGCGTTCGCGGGGATCGGCCTCCTCGTGCTCCTGAACCGGACCGTGCCGGGCGGGACCCGGGAATGGGGCCGCTGGGTGCTGCTCCTCGCGTGGGGCGGGTTCGTCGGCAACTTCGTGCTCTCTCTCGTGGACCACGCGCAGAACGGGTTCTTCTTCGCCACGGAGTGGGTTCCGGTGATCGTGGCCGGGGTGGTCGTGGGTTGGCTGATCCTGCCCGTGTTCTGGCGGGTGCCGGCGGCCTATCTCAGGGGCGCCGGCGTGCTGCTCCTCGTGGCCGGGCTGGTGGGAGTGGCCGGGTTCGTGCTCCACATGGCCCCGGTCCTCACGGAGTCGGAGGGCACGCTCTGGGGCCGGCTCGTGTACGGGGCACCACCGTTCGCCCCGCTCCTTTTCACGGACCTCGCCGTGCTCGCCGGGCTGGCCGTGTGGGACCTGTCAGCCAAGGGCTGGGTCAGCGACCCGGCGCGCTGAGCGTCTCCCTGACCCGTGCAGTGAGGTCCCGGGGCGTGTAGGGCTTCGGCACGAACGCGTGATTACGACGTACGGGCCGGGCCGCACCTCGTACGGCAGCGATGCCGCCTCACGAGCCGAGATCGTGCCGGCCGGCCCGCCGGTTTGTTCATGGTCAGGCGCTCCGGTTACCTTGCCGGCGACATGGCATCCGCATCCGTTCCGGCGGTCCTCCGACACCTCGGAGCCGTCACTGACGAATATCCACTCGATCGGAAGGTACTGGTCTCCCGGACCATGGGTGAGGGGCGGGAGCTGCTGAGGGCCCTCGCCCGCCTGGAGGGCTCGTGGATCGGATGGGAGGTCACCACGCCGCGCCGGCTGGCGATGGACCTCGTGGCCCCGGAGCTGGCGGCCGAAGGGCGCTCACTGGCGGACCCGTACGAGGAGCAGGCGGCGGTGGACCGCGCGCTGGACGAGACGCTGCGGGAGCCCGCGCACGATCCCCTCCGCGACCTGGCGGAGACCCCCGGCTTCCGTCGCGCGGTGCTCAACGCGGTGGAGGCGCTCCGGCTGGCCGCCGTGGACCCCGATCGCGTCGCAGCGGTGGGTGGCGGGGTCCAGTCGCTGGTGGCCGCGGTCCTGAGCCGGTACGGCAGGGTGCTGGCCGAGGAAGGGCGGGTCGACACCGCCGAGGTCCTGGCCCGGGCTCTCGACCGCCTGGATGACCCCGGCTCACCGGATCCGGTCCGGGTGTTCCTGGTCCCGGGTCTCAGCGTGCGTGGCGCCTCTGGTCGGCTGGTCGGAGCGCTCCTCGACCGAGGGGCGATCGCGCTGCGGGCGGACGCCGTGGCGGGACTCGAGCCGCCCTCGGTGGTCTGGGACCCCGCCCCGGAGCCCGCACCGCTGTCGTCGCTGTCCGAGGGCCGGCTGGGGCCGGGCGAGGTGGCGCTCGAGCTGTTCAGCGCGTCGGGCCCCGCGGAGGAGGTCCGTGAGGTGCTCCGGCGGGTCATGGCGTCCGACCTTCGCTGGGACGAGGTCGAGATCATCGCTACGGACCCCGTGGTCTACGGCGGGGCCCTGCACGTGCTGGCCGAACGGCTGGGGATACGGGCCAGCTACGCCGTAGGCCTGCCGGTGGAGCGGACCCGCCCGGGTCGGGCCGTGACCGCCTACTTCCGATGGATCGAGGCCGGGTACCCGGCGGACGAGATCCGCCGGCTGCTGGAGTCCGGCGACCTGGAGGTCCCTGCCGGGCACCGGCCTGTGGAGGTCGCTCGCTGGCTGCGCCGGCTCCGGATCGGCTGGGGGCGGGATCGGTATCTGCCGGCGATCGAACGGGCGCTGGAGTACAGGGAGACGGTCCGACCGCGTCGGGGTGAGACCGAACCGGCCGCCCGACGCCGTGTGGAGCGGGAGCGCGGGGAGCTGGAGGCGCTGCAGTCGATCATCGGGCCGATCCTTGAGGCCACCCCGCGGCTGGAGCGCGACGGAGAGGACCGCACCGTGTCGCCTGCCGC